>CAZKEG010000073.1:0-6682 GCA_964551715.1 uncultured Thermodesulfobacteriota bacterium | reverse complement strand
ATTTTTGATTATTATCTTTCCGAGCTAAGAAGAGGTCTATGCATATAGAGACAATCGTATCACTTTAAACCTTACAATCTCTAAGAATTTCGTTTGGTAAATGGCCTAAATTTTTATTTCCCTCCTTGGAGAAAATTTTGTTTGGGTTTCTTCAAAAACATGGTATCTTTTCCTTTGAGACGCTGAGGGAGATCCCTCGGTCTCGGAGAAAATTTTTATTTTAAGGAGTTTTTATGCGTAAAGTTAAGTTAGGAGACGTAATTAGCATCCATTGTGAAGGTCGTTTGGAGACAGGTGAGGTTTTTGAAAGTACAGAAGGTGGTCCTCCTTTCCAGTTCCAAGTGGGCTCTCCAGAGATCATTCCTGGTCTTTCCGAAGCGGTCATCGGGATGGCTGAAGGAGAGGAAAAAGAAGTTACCCTTTCTCCGGACAAGGCCTTTGGTGAAAGGGACGAACGTCTAGTCAAGATCATTCCCCGCGATGCCCTTACCCTGGATACCGAACCCCGTATAGGGATGATGCTAAACCTTGTCTTCAACACCGAGCAGGGGGAGATGACCTTCCCAGCGACCATCACCAACATGGACGAGAAGACTATCACCCTGGATCTCAATCCTCCTCTTGCCGGCCAAACGGTAACCTTCAAGATCAAAGTAGTGGAGATTCAAAACGGCGAACCGTCTGAATCGCCAATCATTATTCCCTAAGGTTTGAGTTCGGATAAGACCTCGGGGGAGAGACGAAAGGAATGTTCTTCCCCGGGGAATTTACCTTCTTTAACCTCATTTACATAAGCTGCTAAGGCTTGTCGGGTTTCCGCCGCGAGATGTGCGTAAGCCTTGACAAACTTGGGACGAAAGCCCTCAAAGAGCCCCAATAGATCATGGAGGACCAAGATCTGGCCATCAACCTCTGCCCCGGCCCCGATACCAATAGTCGGCACTGGTACACGCTGAGTAATTAAGGCCGAAAGCTCCCGAGGAACACACTCTAGCACCAAGGCAAAGACCCCGGCCTCAACCAAGGCCTCGGCGTCTTCAAGGAGTTTCTTGGCTGAATCTAAGTCACGCCCCTGGACCTTAAACCCCCCGAGCATAGTCGCTGTCTGCGGGGTAAGCCCAATGTGCCCAAGGACCGGGATGCCAGCCTTGACCACCGCGGCCACACGCCGGGCCATCTCTTGCCCGCCTTCGATCTTTACCGCCTGGGCCCCACCTTCCTTGAGAAAACGCCCGGCATTCCTGATGGCTTCTTCATCGCTTACTTGATAAGAGAGAAAAGGCATATCTCCAACCACCAAGGCCCGCTTGGTGCCGCGGGAGACACTCTTGGTAAAGACAAGCATCTCTTCCATGGTAATGGGCAGAGTGTCTTCATAGCCCATCATGATCATGGCCGCTGAATCCCCGACAAGGATGAGATCAATCCCAGCCTCGTCCAGCAGCCGTGCAAATTGGACATCATAGGCAGTGAGGGCCACGATCTTTTCTCGGCCTTTTTTGGCCATAAGTGCCGGAATGGTAAGTCTAGAAGAGGGCATGGATCTTGTTCCTCCCAAAAGCGAAATATTCGTAAGCGCGTTTAGTGAGCACTCGGCCTCGACGAGTACGACGCAAAAGCCCGCAGCGGATGAGATAGGGCTCGTAGACGTCTTCAAGGGTCCGTGGGTCTTCACAAAGCGCTGTGGCCAAGGTCTCTATTCCTACTGGGCCGCCGTCAAATTTTTCCATAATGGTTTGAATCAGGGCCCGATCCAGAGGTCCAAGCCCAAGGTCGTCCAATTCCATGAGACGGAGGGCCTCACGTGCGGCCTTGGTGTCTATCTCTTGGTAGCCATGGACCTCGGCAAAATCACGTACCCGCTTGAGCAACCGGTTGGCGATGCGCGGTGTCCCTCGAGAACGGCGGGCAATTTCTAAGGCCCCATCATCGGTAATAGTCACGCCCAGAATTTTGGCGGTACGTTTAATGATAAGGGCCAGGTCTTCATGGCTATAAAAGTCTAGCTTAAAGGAGATCCCAAAGCGATCTCGAAGCGGGGCAGAAAGGAGCCCAGAACGCGTAGTGGCCCCTACCAGGGTGAAACGAGGTAGTTTCAAACGCAGGAGCCTGGCCCCAGGGCCTTTGCCCACCACCAGATCTAGCTGAAAGTCTTCCATGGCCGGATAAAGGATCTCCTCCACCGCTGAAGGCAGACGATGGATTTCGTCAATAAAAAGGATGTTTCTCTCCTCAAGATTAGTAAGGATGGCCGCCAGGTCTCCTGGGCGTTCAAGCACCGCCCCGGAGGTGACGTGAATATTGACCCCAAGTTCTTGGGCAATAATGTGGGCCAAAGTGGTCTTACCCAAGCCGGGATAGCCGGTGAGGAGGACATGGTCCAGGGCTTCGCCTCTGGTCATGGCCGCAGATAGATAGACCGCAAGTACTCGTTTTACCTCTTCTTGGCCTACATAATCAGCCAGCCTCACCGGGCGTAATTCCTGCTCAACCCCCATCCTCCTTAACCCCCTTGAAGATGGCCGGAAAGCCTCTTTAAGGCCTTACGAATGAGGAGGGCAAGGTCATCGTCTTCTTGGTAGACGGCCTCCAAGGCATTTGAGGCCTCTCCAGCAGAGAAACCAAGGTTTAAAAGGGCGGAGAGGGCCTCTTCAAAGGATCTTTCTCGACGGGTCGGGGCCTTTTTGACCAGACCCAAACGAGATCTTAGCTCGACACAGAGTCTTTCCGCCCGTTTGGGACCGATACCCGGGACACGAGAAAGGCGTTCTATATCGGTCTCTTCGATTATTTGGCGGAATTCATGCGGAGTGAAGACCGAAAGGATGTTGAGCGCCAGGCGCGGCCCCACCCGAGGGATACTTTGTAAGCGCTGAAAGACCTCTCGGGTCTCCCAATCTTCAAATCCATAGAGCTCAAAGACCTCTCCCCGAAGGCGCAAGACTACATAAAAAGAAAAAGTAGTCCCTTCAGCCGGTAGACGCTCATAAAGAGAGAAAGGGATCAAGATTTCCAAGGTTATCGGTCCGATCCCAAGGAGGACCTTGCCAGGGAGTTTTTTGAGAATCGTGCCTCTTATTTGGGCGAGCACCAGGCCTCCTTGTGCTTCGTGGTCTGCAGATGATAAATGGCCACGGAAAGGGCATCCGAGGCATCAAGGGGAAGACTTTCTTTAATGCCCAAGAGGTATTTTACCATATAGGCCGTCTGTTCTTTAGAGGCATTACCATACCCGGTAAGGGCCTGTTTGACCTCCAAAGGATGATAAAAATAGACTGGCAACCCACTTTGGGCCGCAGCAAGAATGGCCGCTCCTTGAGCCTGGCCCAATCTCAAGGCCGCCCGAGGAAAGGTCTCAGGAATTACTTCTTCTAAGACTATCGCTTGGGGGTGAAATTCCTTTACCAAGTCCGTCACGCGAGAAAAGATCTTTAAAAGGCGTTCTGACAAGGGGCCGCTCCCAAGCCGAATGACCCCCCAGGAAATAACCTCAAGACCCGGCCCCCCTTCGATTACTCCAAAGCCAGTCACTCGAGAGCCGGGATCAATCCCTAGGACACGCATTACATCTTGGCGCTCACGCGCTCCATCAATTCGTCTGGTATATCAAAGTTGGCGTATACCCTTTGAACATCATCGTGATCTTCCAGAGTTTCCATGAGGCGAAGCATCTGCTGAACAGCCTTTTCCTCCTCGAGCTTGACCGTGGTCTTGGGCACCATGGTTACCTTGGCTGAATCAATCTTTATCTTGGCCTCCTCTAAGGCCCCTTTTACCGTCTCAAAGTCCTGAGGAGCAGTAATGATCTCAAACTCCTTTTCATATTCCCTTACGTCTTCGGCCCCGGCCTCAAGGGCAATGGTCAAGAGTTCGTCTTCGTCTATGCCGTCCTTGGGCACGACGATGAGGCCCTTTTGTTCAAAGATCCAAGAGACCGCTCCGGGTTCAGCCAGGTTGCCTCCGCACTTACTAAAGATGTGCCTAAGTTCCCCCACGGTGCGGCGTTTGTTATCGGTGACGCTTTCAATGAGGACCGCCACCCCTCCAGGACCATAACCTTCATAGATAGCCTCTTCCCAACGGGTGCCTTCCTCCTGGCCGGTGCCCTTGCGGATGGCCCGCTCTATATTTTCCTTAGGCATATTGGCGGCCCTGGCAGCCTGGATGGCAGCCCGAAGCCGGGGGTTGGCGCTTGGATCACCCCCGCCAAGACGGGCGGCCACCATGATTTCCCGGATAAGTTTGGTAAAGAGCTTTCCCCTTTTGGCGTCTTGTGCAGCCTTTTTTCGTTTGATCTGAGCCCAATGAGAATGTCCGGCCATAACCTCTTTACTCCTTAAAGGTTGGGTTTTTCTGCCCCCAACCAGGGCGGTTTTAACGGCCGAAAAGATCTTAACTTTTTTTGTCCGAAGTGACTAGCCCTTATTTAGGGTTGGCCCCACCGAAGGGAATGATTTTAAGCGGAGTATACACCGCCCCCGAAGGTTTAAGGGTACTTTGATAAAGGACCAGGTTTTCTATTCGCATCTCCTCCCATCCCTCACCGACCCGATCGTTTTTTTCGGCCAGGACTTGGCGAAGCTTGTCCATCTTGCGGCCTGACTTTACCCGCCCCAAGGTCAGGTGAGGGACAAAGGGTCGGGACTCCGGTTCAAAGCCGAGTTTGGTCAGGCTATCTTCTAGTTCTTTCTGCAGACGCAGAAGAGGCTTGAGATCACCCTCGAGCCCAGCCCAAATGACCCGTGGCTTACGTCCGGAAGGAAAGGCCCCTAAGCCCTTCACCCTGAGACGCAAAGGCCCAAACTTGGCAACCACTTCTTGGGCGGCCTTGGTAATAGGTTCGATCTTTTCTTCGGGAACGTTACCCAGGAATTTGAGGGTGAGATGAATGCCCTCTGGCCTTACCCACCGGACGTCTGCTCCGGTCTTGGCCAATTCTTGCTGAAGGGCCTGAAGCCGTTTTTTAACACTCTCTGATAAACTGATAGCGAGGAAGCAACGAACCATAACACAGATATCGCCTTAACCAATCCAGAGCGGTGCTAGCAGCAAAGTTTTGGATCAGATGTCTGTCCCCGGGGAAGAGAAAACACTGGGCATAGGTGCCCTTAGAACATGAAAAACCAATCCACACCATACCCACTGGTTTTTCTGGGGTACCTCCAGTGGGTCCAGCGATCCCGGTAACCGAGAGACCGTAATCGGTCTTGGCCAGGCGGCGTACCCCTTCGGCCATGGCCAAGGCAGTTGGTTGACTGACCGCTCCGTATTTTTCAAGATATTCTCCGGGCACACCTAACAGATCTATCTTGGCTTGGTTGCTGTAAGTGACTACTCCTCGTTCAAAATAAGCCGAACTTCCTGGCACGCGCGTAAGGCGAGAGGCAATCAAACCGCCGGTACAGGATTCAGCCACGGCCAGAGTCTCACCACGTTCGTCTAAAAGACGCCCAACCACGGCCTCAAGGGTCTCTTCGTTACGCCCAAAGATATATTCACCAAAGAATTCTTCTATCTTGCTCAAGGCCTTTTGGTATCTTTCTTCTACTTCCTCAGGGGTTGAGGCCCGGGCAGAAATGGCTAAATGGATCTCAGGCAACACGGGATAATAGCCGATATTAAGGCCAGGTTCTTTTTCCAATTCTTTAAGACGAAGATTGACGTCTGCCTCCCGAATCCCAAAGAGTTTTAAGACCGTGTAGCGAATGGCGTATTCACAAGGTAAATACTTCTGCAAAAGGGAAATGACCTTATTTTTCAAGAGATACTCGAATTCTTTAGGTACTCCAGGGAGACAGAAGATAATCTTTTTTCCCCTCAACAGGTAGTAACCAGCCATGGCCTTTTCGTTGGTCAAGAGCCTGGCCCCTTCGGGTAATAGAGCCATTTTCTCCCGTAAGGGATTGGGTTTTAGGCCAAGCTCCCTCTCCCTCTTCCTGATTCGTTGGAGTAACTGTTCATCGGTTTTTAGAGAGACGCCTAAGGTCTCGGCCACTGCTTCGTTAGTTAGATCATCGGTTGTCGGTCCAAGGCCACCGCTCAGAAGGACAAAGGAATATTTTTCTAGGAAACGTGAAAGATAGGCCTTGATCAGGGAGAGTTGGTCGGGTACGGTGGCCATTTCTCGAATTTCGTAGCCCAAGGCAAACAATTCACGGGCGGCCCAAAAACTGGTGGTATTCAAGACCCGACCTTGGACTAGTTCATCACCTACGGCAAGAATAGCACCATACATAACATCCTTTTATCACAAATCGGATTTATTCCAAATATCGAGAGTCCCCTCTTCTGGTAAAAATAATAACTTGGCCTTAAATAAAATCCTTGGCGGCCAAAAGTTGGCTCCTTTGAAAAGATAGCTTTGATCTTTGTGAAAAGGATGAGACCTAGGCCACAATAAAGTTTAACTCTGGCTCAAAAGACCTTACCGGGACCCTCCCCGGCCCAGGGAACCAGGCCCAGCAGTCTTCCCTTTGAAGCAGGGCTTTAAGGGCCTTGAGGTGAAGCCTATGGGAGGAACAACTGGCTACGATCTCTCCCAAAATGGGGGCGCCAAGGAGATAAAGATCTCCTAAAAGATCAAGGGCCTTGTGTCGCACAAATTCATCTGGCCGGCGTAGACCATCGGGATTTAAAACCCGCTCTTGGTCGAGGACAATGGCGTTCTCCAAGGAACCGCCTT
>CAZKEG010000072.1:0-6903 GCA_964551715.1 uncultured Thermodesulfobacteriota bacterium | reverse complement strand
TCCAGAAGAACCACCCAAAGCGAAGGCGGGTATCCCATGTCGTCTCTGCTTTCACCGCTGTCAGATCCCGGAAGGGGCCTTTGGCTACTGCGGGGTCTGGCAAAACCAGGCCGGTAGGTTGGTAGGGGCCTCGCGCCAAAGGGCTTATGTCTCTTGGTATCTGGACCCTCTACCCACCAATTGCGTGGCTGACTTCGTCTGCCCGGGAGGGACTGGTGCTGGGTATCCTGAATATGCCTATCGCCCTGGGCCGGAAAGGGGGTATGCCAATCTGGCCGTCTTCTATGAGGCCTGTAATTTCAATTGCCTCTATTGCCAAAATTGGCACTTCAAAAATCGGCCCTTAGGCCACCCGGGTGTCTCTGGAGATAGGTTGTTTAAAGATCTAGCTCCTCATGTCTGTTGTATCTGCTATTTTGGTGGCGACCCTGGCCCTCAGAGTCCTCATGCCCTTTGGTTTTCAAGAGAGGCGCGAAAGCGCCACCGGGATCGTATCTTACGCATCTGTTGGGAGACTAATGGGGCAGAAAACCGAGCGGTGATCAAAGAGATGATGCGCCTTAGTCTTGAATCCGGCGGGTGCGTAAAGATTGATCTTAAGGCCTTCTCTGGACCCATCCATATAACCCTTTGCGGAGTCAGCAATAAACAAACGCTTGAGAATTTTTCTTTTCTGGCTAGTTTTATCGAAAAACGCCCTGAGCCACCGCCCCTCATCGCCTCTACTCTTCTTGTTCCAGGGTATGTAGACGAAGAAGAACTGACCTACCTGGCGGAATTCATTGCTTCTTTAAATCCGGATATTCCGTGGTCGCTACTTGCCTTTTATCCCTGTTTTTACCTGGATGATCTCCCCACCACCTCTCGTCGTCATGCCGAGATGGCCCTTTCCATAGCCAAGAGCGCCGGCCTTAGACGGGTGAACCTCGGTAACCGCCATCTCTTAGGGGAGGCCTATTAGTGCCTAAGAAATTCACGCCGGAAAAGGGCGGCTCCAAGGCCAAGGACTAGGAAACCAAGGATCGCCATGCCAAAGACCTTGCCTTGTAAGAAGGCCCACCCCGTGCCCTTTAAGAAGATTCCATAAGAGGCTTGGATGTAATAATAAAGGGGCGAGAAGATCATCAGGCTGCGGAGCCAGATAGGCATGGCCTCCGGTGGGGTCCACGTTCCAGAGAGAAAGACCATGGGAGCGATGGCGATGATGGTCATGAGCCCTACTTGGGCTAGGTTGCGGGCCAAGGTGCCGATAAAGAGACCGTATCCACAGGTGGTGAAGACATAAAGAGTGGTGATCAAGAAGAAAGCCAGTAGACTTCCGCGGATAGGGACGTGAAAGATCCCCTCAATGATGAATCCTACCGAAATCGCTGTGCCCACCAAAATGACCACAGTCATGGCCATAATCTTGGAAAGCAATACTTCCAAGGGAGAGACCGGAGAGACCAGGAGTTGTTCTACCGTCCCTCGTTCTTTTTCACGGACCAAGGCCGCGGCTGGAAGGAGCATGGTCAGCATGGTGATGACCGTCAGGAGCTCGGAGATGGAGGTAAACCATGGTTCATCCTGATTAGGATTAAAAAAGACCCGCCAATCAAGGGAGATGAGGGGAAAGCGTTCCAGCATTTCCTCGGTTAATCCCAAGCGATCAAGCATCGTCTCTCGGGAAAAATCGGCGACGATCTGGGCGCTATAACCAGCTACCAGATAACCCATGATGGAATTACTGGTATCAACCAGGAGTTGGACCTTGGTCTGCTCTTCGCTTTTAATTTTTTCTTCAAAGCCATCTGGAATATTGAGAAAGGCCAAAAAACGCCCTTGATCAAAGCCGGAGAAGACATCACCTTCTTTAGAGAGAAAGCCTTGAAATTCAAAATAGGGGCTCCTAAATCGTGAAAGAAGCTCCCACGAAGCATGGCTGCGATCTTGATCAAAGGCGGTGAAATTGACGTGGTGAAGGGTGAGTTTTACCCCAGAGGCAGCGAGAAAAATATCTAAAGTAAAGAGATAGACCGTGGCGATGAGGAGGACGCGGTCTCTTAGGAGCTGGAGCAATTCCTTAATCGTCAGGACCCAAAGGCGCCGTAAGAGGACCTTCATCTCTTGACCCTCTTGTGAAAGGCTTGATAGCCCAAGAAAAAGACAATTAGGGTGTAGACTAAAAGGGCCACAAAATCACGCCAAAGCCCTTTGAGGCCCAAGCCCTTGAGAAAGGTGCCATAGAGGATATTGACGAAATACATGGCCGGGAAGAGATGGGCCTCGATCCTCCCGGCGGTATCAAGGCAAGAGACCGGGACCAGCATGCCGGAATAGAGAAAAGAAGGGATCATGGCCACTACTAGGGAGATCATCAAGGCGGCGATCTGGGTACGAGCTATCGAGGAGACCAAGAGCCCAATCCCCAGGGAGCAAGCGGCGTAAACAAAGGCAGCCAGGAGATAAAAGGAAAAACTTCCTCGAAACGGGGCCTTAAAGACTACCGTGGCCCAGGCAAAGAGGATAAAGGCGTTTACCGCGGAGACCACAAAATATGGCAGGAGCTTTCCGGCCAGAAATTCTCCGCGCGTAATAGTGGAAACATAAATATTGTAGATAGAGCCAGTCTCTTTTTCGCGACAGATGGCCACCGAAGTAAGCATCGGAGGGACCATGAGGAGGATCATCCCAATCAAGGCCGAGGCAATAGACCAAGTGCTCTTGACCTCTTCATTATAGACATAGCGTACTTCAAGGCGCACGGGTTCGACCATGGCCTCGGCCTTGGCCTCGGGAAAGCCCTTTTTGAGGAAAAAATCCTTTAGGCGTTCGGCATTGATTCGACTAACAATGGCCTGGACGTAATTTTTGGTGATCTGGGCCCGGTAAGGAAAAATGCCATCGATCACGGCTTGGACATGGGCTGCTCGCCCAGAGGCCAAATCTCTAGCAAAGCCAGGAGGTAGTAGGAGGACAAGTCTCACTCGACCTTCGGTCAACTCCTCAAAGGCCTTTTTTTCATCGAAGACATATCCTTTGAGCTCAAAATAACGGGAGGTGGTGAAGTGATAGAGAAAATCACGGCTTTCATGACTTTGGTCGTAATCAATGGCCACGAAAGGAAGGTTTTCAACATCTAAGGTGAGGCCATAGCCAAAGAGAAGGATGAATAGACTCGGCACCAAAAAGGCCATGGTCAAGAAAAGAGGATCTCGCCTGATCTCTCGGCTCTCTTTTTGGGCCAAGGCCAGGATACGCTTTAGCTTCACCGCCCTGCCTCTCTCACATGATAGATAAAGACATCGTCCATGGTGACTTTACCTCGGGTAAAAGAAAGGGGCTTAAGCCTAAGCCTTTCCAAAAAAGATAGGGTTTCTCTTTCTTCACCAGGATAGAAAAAGCGTAACCGCCTACCCATCATACTCGCCGGCACCTTGCGACGCAAAAGATCTAAGGCCTTCAAAGGATTGGCAACTTCAATGATCCAAGGGGCTCCCAAAGTTTTCTCTAATTTGTTTTTTAACTCTGCCGGTGAACCCTCGGCTACCACTCGCCCTTGGTGCATCAAGGAGAGGCGATCGCAGTGTTCAGCCTCTACCAGATAGTGTGTGGTCACCAGACAGGTCAAACCGGCTTCTCGAGACAGCCAAAAGATTAATTCCCAAAAGGCCTGTCGACCGGCAACGTCAACCCCTGAGGTGGGTTCGTCAAGAAAGACGATCTCCGGCCCATGGACCACGGCACAGGCCAAGGCCAATCTCTGTCTGAGCCCCAAAGGAAGCTCGCCGGCCTTGAGATGACGATAGGGATAGAGCCCGGTAAAAAGAAGGAGTTTTTCTAGCCTATTCTTGGCTATTTTCCCTGGAAGACCATAAACTCCGCCCATAAACCAGATATTTTCTGCCACTGTGAGGTCTCGATATAGAGAAAAGGCCTGGGAGAGATAACCGATATGCTCTTTGATCTGTCTTGGAGCCCGCCGCATCTCAAAGCCAGCCACCAGGCCCTCTCCTTCGGTAGGGGGCAGGAGGCCGCAGAGCATGCGGATGAGGGTGGTTTTCCCGGCCCCGTTGGGTCCAAGGAGCCCATAAATCTCGCCCCGCCTGACTTCTAAATTGACGCGATCTACCGCGGTAAAGTCACCAAAACGCTTGGTCAACTGGTGGGCCTTGATGACGATTTCGTCTTGAAAGATTTTTGTAAAACCAAATAGCTGGGAAAGCTCTATTCTTTCTCTGCTTCCCTTTTCCGCTTCCTCAAAGGTGAGGGAAAGGACTACGTCTTGTAAATCAACCGGAACCTCTTGAAAATTTTGTCTATCTTCTATTTTTAAACCTTGGGGCACAAATACCTTAAGGCCTTCAGGAAAGGGGAAGGGCCTAAGGCCTGAGCTAGACAATTTTTTAAGGGTCTCTAACGGATCTTTAGCCTCCACTAGATAGGCCTTCCCACGGGCCAGTTTTAATATTTCTTTTGGGCTTCCTTTGGCCAGACATCGCCCCTCATGGATCAGACTTATTTGATCAAAGCGTTCCGCTTCTTCAAGATAAGTGGTAGAGACCAAGGCGGTTACCCCTCGCTCAGCCACCAGGTGGGCCAATAAAGTCCAAAAGTCCTCCCGGGAGACCGGGTCTACACCAGTGGTCGGTTCGTCAAGGATGATCAATTCCGGCTCATGAATGAGGGAGCAGATCAGGGCCAGCTTTTGTTTCATACCCCCGGACAGGTGTTTGGCGCGCCTATCCCTGAAAGGCAGAAGCCCGGTGAGCTTGAGTAGTTCCATCTTTCGGAGGGAGAGTTCGTTTTCAGGGACAAGGCGTAAACGACCAAAAAAATCCAGATTTTCCTCTACCGAAAGCTCTTGATAAAGATTTACCCCCAGTCCTTGGGGCATAAAACAGAGTTTTGGCTTTACGATTTCGGCCTCTCTTTCGTTTCGTACCTTTTGGCCCAAGACCTCAAGTTCACCCTGGTCATAAGTAAGGATGCCGGCGATTATCTTGAGCAGGGTGCTTTTTCCTGCTCCATCCGGGCCAATAAAACCAAAAAGGACACCGCGGGGGATCTCTAGGCTAATTTTTTTGACCGCCTTCGTTCGGCGGTAGTTCTTGGAGATGTTTGTCAACCGAACCGCTAGTGCCATTTGGGCCAAGGTTTGTTTTCTACCCGGATAAGGGCATCGGCTGGAAGGCCTGGGGTGAGAATGTGTCCGGGGTTTTCTTCAAGGTAGATCTTCACCGCATAGACTTGTTTGACCCGGGCCTCCTTGGTCTGGACCTCCTTGGGGGTGAACTCCGCCCGTTTGGCAAGGTAGCCCACCCGCCCTTTGAAGAATCGATGAGGGAAAGAGTCAATATAGATCCTGGCCTCTTGCCCCAAGGCTACTCGACCAATCTCCTTCTCAGGGACATAGGCCTTTAAATAAAGGGTATCAAGATCCACCATCAGGGCGATGGTCCCCCCGGGAGAGAGGACCTCACCTAAATTGGCTACCTTACGAATGATTACCCCCTTGGCCGGGGCCCGAATCTCGGTATCTCTGAGGAGGGCTAAGACCTCCTGGCGCTGGGCCTTTAAACGTCTGATAGTGGCTTTAACCGCCTGTACACGTTGATTCAAGGATTCAACCTGGGCCAGGGCCCGCTCATAAGCCAATTGGGCCTCTTCCAAACGGACCTTTGGGACCAATTTCTTTTTATAAAGTCTTTGAAAACGCTTGAGATCCCGCTTGTTTTGGGCCAAGATGGCCTGGGCTTCGGTCAATAGACTCTTGATTTCTCCTAAATTGGCTTTGGCTTCGGCAATAGCGGCTTGGGCCGCCTTTAGTCTGGCTGAAAGTTCATCTGAGGAAAGCTTGGCCAACAAAGCTCCGGCCTTTACTTCGTCTCCCTCGCGGAAATAAAGGGCCTCCACCCGACCGGCTATCTTGGTGGCTACAGTGATGATATCTCCTTCAAGCCGACCACTGGCAAAGACAAATTCCCGAGGGATAGACTCCTTTTTTCTTTGAAGTTGATAAAGGGCAAAGGCCACGAAGGTTATAGCCAAAATAATGACCAGATAAAAGAAAAGGCTTTTGAGGCGCATAGTTGCTACCTTACCTCAGGCCTTTCTCCTTGCCCAGAGAAAAGGGGCTAGAGTGCAGCACGTAATTAATAAATTTTATCGGGGAAATCTTGGCCTCGCCCTTTCGTCCTAACCAATGTCTGCCTAAGAAGGCACGCCAACGCCTGGCCAAATTGGCCAAAAATTGGTCCTTACATGACAAACGATCTGTTTTAGGGTACAGTAAGCCGAGCTTATAAAATAAAATTATGGGCAATAACGGTCGAAACGTTCTAAACGAAAAGGTTCTTGTCCTCAATCGTCATTATCAGGCCATTCAGGTGACCACTGTTCAGCGGGCCATTTGCCACTTGGTCAAGGGCTCGGCCAAGGTCATCACTCCGGATTGGACTACGCATACCCTTGAGGAATGGGTCAAGGCCAGCCAATTTTATCACAACGGTAACGGCCGCATGATCCGGAGTCCAAGCCTTTCTTTTTTGGCCCCGGATGCCATTTATCTGGTCACTTTTGATCGTCTTCCTCGGTTAGAGGTGGTCTTTAGCCGGGCCAACCTCTTGGTGCGAGACAATTATACCTGTCAATATTGCGGAAAGAGTGTCAGGAATCCCAAGGATCGTACCATTGACCACGTTCTTCCTCGCTCCCGCGGTGGGAAGACTGTGTGGGATAATGTGGTCCTTTGTTGCCGGAAATGCAATCTTCGCAAAGGTGATCGTACGCCGGAAGAGGCCGGTATGAAACTTCTCAAAAAACCAAAAGCCCCCCGTTGGGAAAGCATCTTTATGGAAGACTTTCCCGAGGAGAAAAAAGAAGTCTGGCGTCAATTTTTAGACTTCGCCGGCCTTTACGAAG
>CAZKEG010000071.1:0-6923 GCA_964551715.1 uncultured Thermodesulfobacteriota bacterium | reverse complement strand
TTCTTCAGCCATAGCCACCCCTTTATTCCTTCTGCGAGAGCAAAACATCTTCCCTCTTTGGCTGGCTGTCAAGGGGATAATAGGGTAAAAAGAGGGCTGATGTTGGTCTTGGTCCCTACTGAGATAGAAGCCAGGCCTTTGCGCAGGTTAGGTCTTCCGGTAGAAATTGTGGGCTTTGGGCCGGTGGAGGCGGCCCTTAATGCCTATCGATTGCTTCAAGGCCGAAAGGCACCGGTGTTTTTGGTAGGCCTTGGAGGGGCCTATCCAGGCTCTGGGCTTAAGCCCGGAGATCTGGCCTTGGCCACCGAAGAGATCTACGGAGATCTGGCCGTCTGCCAGGAAGATCTAGTGCGAGAGTTTGCCCCTGGTCTTCCGGTGAAAAAGGTCTGTCCTCTGGTTCATCCCTTGGCAGAAAAGGCGGCTTTGCTCCTAGAGGAGGCCGGTTTTGACTTGGAACTTGGTCCCTTTGTCACCGTAAGTTGTGCTACCAGAGATCCCTTTAGGGGTGAGATCTTGGCCTTTCGGTATTCAGCCATCGTGGAAAACATGGAAGGTTTTGCCGTGGCCAGAGTGGCTCAAGAAATGGATCTCCCTTTGGTTGAACTACGGGCGGTAAGCAACCTGATTGGAGATCCGGGGAGACCGTGGGAGATAGATAAGGCCTTAGAAAGGCTAGGGGAGGCATTAAGATGTCTGAGAAGGGTCTTTTGAAGCTGGGTTTTTCCCCTTGCCCCAACGATACCTTTATCTTTTTTGCCCTGGCTAACGGGAAAATTTCTTTTCCTTATCCATTGGATCTCGTTATCGAAGACGTAGAAACCTTGAACCAAAAGGCCTTGGCGCGAGAACTTGAGGCCTCAAAGCTCTCCTTTGGTGTCTTTGGTCATGTACTTGATCATTACGAATTACTCCTGGTGGGAGCGGCCTTGGGTTTTGGGTGTGGTCCGCTCCTGGTGGCCCGAAAAGAAATAGATCTTGCACAGGCTCGGGTGGCGGTGCCAGGGCTTTATACCACGGCCTATCTCTTATTAAGACTCTATGCCCCGGAACTTAAGGAAGTGATCCCGATGCGCTATGATCGGATCATGCCGGCGGTGGCCAGAGGGGAGGTCGAGGCCGGGCTTATTATTCACGAGAGCCGTTTTATCTATCAAGAATATGGTCTGAAAGAAATAGTTGACCTAGGGGCCTGGTGGGAGGAGGAGACCGGGGCTCCCATACCTTTGGGTGGGGTCTTTGTCCGGCGTGAACTACCCCGGGAAATTAAGGCTTCTTTGGCTTCGGCCATAAGAAAAAGCCTTCAATATGCCAAAGAAAATTTTTCGGAAGCTTTACCTTATATCAAGGCGTATGCCCAAGAGATGTCTGATGAGGTGATCAGAAAACACATTGAGACCTACGTCAACCGATTTACCGAAGATCTTGCTAAACAAGGTCTTCAGGCGGTGCGTATCCTCCTTGAACAGGCCTCAAAAAAGGGCCTGATCCCTGGTTTTCGAGAAGATTTTTATTTTGGGTGGCAGGAGGCGAGATGAACCTTTGGATGCTTATTTTCCAAGCCGGTCCGGTGGCCAAGCTCACCCTCTTCATTTTGCTCCTGATCTCTTTCGGGACCTGGGCGGTGATCTTTTTGAAATGGCGTCAATTGCGTCAGGCAGAGGCTGGTCTGATCTCTTCGGCAGAATTGGCGGAAAGATGCAAAAACTCCACTGAACTGGTCTCCAAGATGCGCTCCTATCGGAAATCTTCGGCCTGGAGGGTTATCAAAGAAATCCTTACCGAAGCAGCCAAACTAAAGGCCGAAGGCCTGTGGCCCAAAGGGCCAGGTTTTAGCCTTGAGATCCTCATGAAGCGCTTGGTCCGTCGTCTAGGTATAGCTAAAGAGAAAGAATTACTGGTCTTGAGGACCTATCTTCCCTTTTTGGCCATGGCGGGTAACAGTTCCCCTTTCATCGGTCTCTTTGGCACGGTTTGGGGGATTATGTCGGCCTTTCATCATATTGGCTTAAAGGGCAGCGCCAGCCTGGCCACCGTGGCCCCGGGTATCGCCGAGGCCTTGGTGGCCACTGCTATGGGGCTCTTTGCCGCCATCCCGGCGGCCATAGCCTACAATTTTTTCACTGCTCGTCTCGAACGCCTGGAAGCGCGTCTCCAAGAATTAGGGGAGCTGGTCCTCCTCCTGGTGGAAAAGGATCTCTTACGAGAATTGATCAAGCCTCTTGAAGATCAAAGTTGAAGGGATGGATTCTTACCGCTAAAGTGCTGGCAAAGGAGGTTTCTATGCCCCTACCAGACAAACAAGGTCACTTTGGTCCGTTTGGTGGACGTTATGTGCCAGAGACCATCATGCCGGCCCTTTTTGAATTGGAAGAAGCCTATGCCTGCTATCGAAAAGATCCGGATTTCAAGCGTGAACTCAGGTTTTACCTGGAAGCATACGTGGGCCGGCCTACTCCTTTATACCCGGCTCGGAGGCTTTCTGAGGCCTTGGGTGGGCACCTCAAGATTTACCTAAAACGCGAAGACTTGACGCATACCGGGGCCCATAAGATCAACAATACCCTAGGGCAGGTGCTTTTGGCCAAGAAGATGGGTAAAAAACGCATCATCGCCGAGACCGGGGCTGGTCAGCACGGGGTAGCCACGGCCACCGCCGCGGCCCTGATGGGTCTTGAATGTGTGGTCTATATGGGGGCCAAGGATACTGTGCGTCAGGCCATGAACGTCTTTCGCATGGAACTCTTGGGGGCTAAGGTGATCCCAGTCTACTCCGGCACACAGACTCTGAAAGATGCCATCAATGAGGCCATCCGCGATTGGGTGACCAATGTAGAGACCACCCATTATGTCATTGGTTCGGTGGTTGGGCCACATCCCTATCCCATGATGGTCCGTGATTTTCAAAGCGTCATCGGCCAGGAGACCAAACGCCAGGTCAAAAAACTTGAAGGGCGGCTTCCGGATCTCTTGTTGGCCTGTGTAGGTGGTGGCTCCAATGCCATGGGCTTTTTCTATCCCTTTGTCCAGGATTTCTCGGTGAAGATGATCGGAGTGGAGGCCGCTGGTGAAGGCCTTGATTCCGATCATCATTCAGCCACCCTCACCGTAG
Source organism: uncultured Thermodesulfobacteriota bacterium (assembly GCA_964551715.1). Classification (GTDB taxonomy): domain Bacteria; phylum Desulfobacterota; class Thermodesulfobacteria; order Thermodesulfobacteriales; family Thermodesulfatatoraceae; genus CAZKEG01. The sequence goes on along the minus strand of CAZKEG010000071.1, from coordinate 3,814 downwards.
GAGAACCCGGAGTCCTTCACGGGATGATGACTTATCTCTTGCAAGACAAAGTAGGTCAGATCAAAGGGGCCCATTCCATCGCCCCAGGCCTTGATTATCCCGGTGTAGGGCCGGAGCATGCCTTTTTCAAAGAGACCGGGCGGGTGGAATACGTGGCGGTGGATGACGAAGAGGCGCTTTCAGCCTTTAGGTTACTTTCGGAGACAGAGGGTATCATTCCAGCGCTTGAGAGCGCCCATGCCGTGGCCTATCTGATAAAAATAGCCGACAAAATTCCCAAGGATTCAATCGTGGTCGTCAATCTATCCGGTCGGGGAGACAAGGACGTGGCTGCAGTGTGTGAATATCTAAAGGAGGAAAGGGGTGGCTAAGTCAGGCGCCAAACGGGTAGAAGAGGCTATCAGGGAGGCTAATGCTCGGAGAGAGGCGGCTCTCATTCCCTTTATTGAGGGGGCTGATCCAGACCTTGAGACCACAGCAGAACTCTTATGGGCCTTGGCCGAGGCCGGGGCCGATGTGATTGAACTCGGTTTTCCCTTTTCTGATCCATTGGCTGATGGCCCAACCATCCAAGAGGCGGCCCAGCGGGCCCTTAAAAACAATCCTACTTTGGAAGATTTTTTGTCCCTGATGGCCCGGATGAGAGGGGAGGGTTTCACGACCCCGGTGGTGATCATGGGTTATTTCAATCCGTTTTATCGTTTTGGCTTAGAACGCTTTGCCGAGGAGGCCTCAAAGGTCGGGTTAGATGGGGCCATTATCCCAGACCTCCCCTTAGAAGAAGCCAAACCCTGGCTCCGGTTGGCCAAAAAGAAGGGACTGGCAGCGGTAATGTTAGCGGCGCCCACTACTCCGCCGGAGCGCATAGAGGCCATTGCCAAGGCATCGACCGGGTTTTTATACTACGTCTCGGTGACCGGGATCACTGGGGCCAGAGATAAGCTGCCAGAAGACCTGGCCCTTAAGCTCGACCTGGCCCGGGAAGTATCACCAGTGCCGGTGGCGGTGGGTTTCGGTATCTCCAAATCGGAACAGGTGCGTTTTCTAGCCCCGCATGCCGATGCCATCGTGGTCGGTAGTGCCTTGGTAAAGATCGTGGCCCAGTACGTTTCAAATCGCAAAAGCTTGCTTAAGGAACTAAAAAGCTTCGTAAAAGACCTCAAAGAGGCGACCAAATGGGTTCAGAGATGACTCGTTCACCAGAGGAAGAGATGGGTCTTGAGCTCCCTAAAGATCCTAAAGAACGCGCCTGGATGATTGCTCGATTCATGAGGGAATATGATCAGGTGGCGGTAAATTATGAGATGGATCTCCTGGAGGTAGGTCCGGGATATGCCCGCATCGGGATGCGGGTGACGGCAGAGATGTTAAATGCAGTGCGTTTGGTCCACGGGGGGGTGACTTTTTGCCTGGCGGATTTTGCCTTTGCCGTGGCGGCCAATAGTCACGGTCAGGTAGCGGTGGCCACTTCGGTGAGCATCAGCTATCCAGCCCCGGCCAGGGAGGGGGATTATCTGGTGGCTGAGGCCCAAGAAGTGGCTCGTACCAGACGAACCGGCTTGTATCAAATTCAAGTCCGTCGGGAAGACGGGACCTTGGTGGCCCTTTTTACTGGAAACGTCTTTAGACGTGATGATTCTGTGGCCGAGTGGATGGCCAAGGTTATCCATAAGTAAGGCGGCAGATGAAAAGTGAGGCCAAGGCCCCGACTACGTCTGCCGAAAGCGCGGCCCAGACGGCATAACGTTGATCCTTGATCCCTACCGCCCCGAAATAGACGGCCAGTACATAAAAAGTCGTCTCCGTAGAACCTTGAAGAGTAGAGGCTAGATAGGCGGCGAAGCTGTCCGGGGCACGGGCCACAATCTCACTCATGAGACCAAAGGCCCCTGAGCCAGAAAGTGGTCTTAAAAGGGCTACGGGAAGGGCCTCTGCTGGAAAGCCAATGAGGTTAGTGATCGGGCTAAGGATCTTTACCAAATAATCAAAGGCCCCGGAGGCTCGAAACATCCCTACGGCTACCAGGATCATTACCAAGAAAGGGATGATGCGCACGGCTACTTGGAAGCCTTCCTTTGCCCCTTCACAGGCAGCTTCATAGACCGGTACCCCGCGTATATAACCAAAGAAGAGGAGCCCAAACATAAGGGCTGGGATGATCCAAAAGGAGATAATCTCTTTCACGGTGCCAAGGGTTGGATGTAACCATAGGTGGTGCAAGAGGGCGGCGAGAAAAAGACCTAGAAGAAGGTAGATCAAATAGCGTTCAAGCCCAGAGAGCACAGGCTTCTCTTGGTCTTTTTCTTCTTCGGCAGTAGAAAATTCTTCGATCTTAGGCAGCGGTTCCGGGCCGCTTAAACGTGCCAAGAGTTTGGCCATCAGGATGGCTGTAATGGTCGAACAGGTGGTGGCAAACAGAGTGGGGAAGATGATGGCTGCTGGTTCTGAGGCCCCGGCCGCCGCTCGGACGGCAATCACTCCCAAGGGGAGAAGGGTTACATTGGATGTGTTGATGGCCAAGAAGAGACACATGGCATCGGTGGCCCGACCAGGGCGGGGGTTTATCTTTTCAAGCTCTATCATGGCCTTGATGCCCAAGGGCGTAGCAGCGTTTCCTAATCCTAAGGCATTGGCCGAAAGATTCATGACCATGGCGCTCATGGCCGGGTGTTCAGGAGGGACATTGGGGAAGAGTTTGGTAAGGAGCCATTTCACTCGGCGGGCGATGATCTTTAATAGCCCGCCTTCCTCGACTACCTTGACTAGGCCCAACCAAAGGGCCATGGCCCCGATGAGACCCAAGGCCAGGTTTACTGCGGTCTTAGCGGATTCAAAGGAGGCCTTGGTTACGGCCTCCATCTCGCCTTTAAAGGCCCCGCAGACAATGGCCAGGGCCATCATGTAGAACCAAATCCGGTTCATGGCCGCCATCTTACGCATGCCTCAAACATAGTTTGTCTCTCTCCCTTTGCCAAACCAGAGGAGAGATTTTGATACCGACTTGCCAGACCTTGAGAAAGACCTTTACCTTGAGTTTTATGGAGGACGTTCGGCTAAATGTTTCGATCGAGGCCTTTCTGCGTTCTTGTAAGATTGATCATTATTCTTTAATCCCTCTTTCCGGAGACGGATCTTTGCGTCGATTTTACCGGGTTTTCCCTGAAAAAGGTTCATCAAAGATCCTAATCCTTCCCCAACCTGGGGAGTTCGGGCTAAAAGAGGCCGCTTCCTACGCGGCTATCGGGCAGCATCTCTTGGGTCAAGGCCTTCCGGTGCCGGAGATCTACGCCTATGAGCCGACTAGAGGTTTTCTTTTAGTAGAAGATCTCGGAGATACTAGGCTTCAGGACCTGCCGCCTGAAGAGAGATTTTTCCTTTATCAGGAGGTCATCAAGGTCCTGGTCGAATTTCAAGGGGCAGCTCGGAGCTTTGATCCAAAGATATGTTTAGAAACCAGCTATTATGACCTGGACCTGATGTGGAAGCGAGAGGCCCTTTATTTTGTGGACTCTTTTCTCAGAGAATATTTTGGTCTTGAACCCCCAACGACTCTAATCGATGAATTACGTCTCCTTTGTCAAGAGGCCTTTCGATCTTTTACGGATACGGTCCTCCTTCACCGGGATTTTCAGTCGAGAAATATCATGGTCAAAGACGGCAAACCCTATCTTATCGACTTCCAAGGGGCAAGGCTGGGACCTCCAGGGTATGATCTGGCTTCTCTCTTATTTGACCCATATGTCAGCCTTGAGGGCCAAGAAAGGTCCCGACTCTATTTTCTCTATCTGGATTGTTCCGGACGGGGAGAAGCGGA
>CAZKEG010000070.1:0-7022 GCA_964551715.1 uncultured Thermodesulfobacteriota bacterium | reverse complement strand
TACCTCTTGGCGAAAAATACCTTGGGCCTGGCCCTCACGAACTACGGCGGAGATAATGTTCACGTATTCGGCAAATTTTCGATGCCGATAATTTTTCATAAATTTGTAGCTCTGTCGAAGTTCAATCTGGAAGAGCTCAGCCAGGTCTCGATATTCTTCCACCAAATTTAGGTGTAAAAAGGCGTAACGCTCGAGTTTTTGTCTAGGGTCAGGGAGGACGGCCAATTCCTCCTTCATGCGGGTGATGATACGCCCCATTTCTTTTTCAAAAATAGAGACCAGGAGGTCGTATTTGTTGTGAAAATAGAGATAGATGGTCCCGTCGGCTACCCCAGCTTCTTTGGCAATTTCTGAGATGCGAGCATTAAAGAACCCCTTGCGCGCAAAGACCTTGATGGCTGCCCGTAAGATCCGCTCTTCTTTGTCCTTGGATTTCTTTGGCATAATTCAAGTCAAAGATCTTTGTGAATGGGTTTTCATTCATTTAGCTTGTCTGATTTTTCTTTGTCAAGCTTGTTCTTAACTAAGCTATTTAACGAGAATTTTTTAAAAAATTAAACAATAATTCAAACGTATTTTAAAAACCTCTCATTCTATAAATTTCCTTTTCAAACCGGAAAGAGGCTTTTAAAAAGAGATTTCTCAAACAAAACTCCAGGCCAAAACATAAAATTTTTTCTCAGTAACAACCTTTTTGGGGAAAAGTAACCTCCTTGACACGGGTTTTGAAAATCATCTAGGATCGCCAAAAAGTCTTGGAGGAGGCTTCTATGAAGGTCTTAGTCGTGGGTGGTGGCGGTCGAGAGCATGCCCTTTGTTGGAAACTGGCCCAAAGCCCCCTAGTCGAGAAGGTCTATTGTGCCCCGGGAAACGCCGGCATTGCCCTTGAGGCCGAGTGCCATCCTATCAAGGTCACCGATTTTAAGGCCCTGGCTGATCTGGTCAAAAGAGAAGGGATCGATCTCACCGTGGTCGGTCCGGAAGATCCTTTGGCCCAAGGGATCGTGGATTATTTTGAGGAACAAGGCCTACGCATCTTTGGTCCCAAGGCAGCCGCTGCCCAGATCGAAGGGAGTAAGGTCTTTGCCAAAGAATTGATGCGCAAATACGGGGTACCCACTGCGGAGTTTGAGGTCTTTGATGATCCGCAAAAGGCAATGGCTTACGTCGAAAAGAAAGGCGCCCCGATCGTGGTCAAGGCCGATGGCCTGGCTGCTGGCAAAGGGGTCATTGTCTGTCATACAGTGGAAGAAGCGCGAAAGGCCATCGAGAAGATCATGATCGAAAAGGCCTTTGGGGAGGCCGGGGATCGGGTGGTTATTGAAGAATGTCTCTTTGGGGAAGAGGCCTCCTTCATGGTCATTACCGACGGGGAGACTATTTTGCCCCTTCCAAGCTCTCAGGATCACAAACCTCTCCTTGATGGTGATAAAGGTCCTAATACCGGGGGGATGGGGGCCTATTCTCCGGCCCCGGTGGTAACCGAGACCTTGGCTCAGGAGATCATGGAGACCATTATGCGTCCGGTGATCCAAGGCCTGGCCAAGGAGGGAAGGCCTTATCAAGGAGTACTCTACGGCGGACTGATGATCAGCGGTGGGCGGCCTTACGTCCTAGAATTTAATTGCCGTTTCGGTGACCCAGAGGCCCAGCCAGTCCTTATGCGCCTTAAAAGTGATCTAGCCGAGATCATCCAGGCCTCTTTTGAAGGAAAATTGGCCGAGCAGAGGATCAAACTTGATCCACGGGCGGCAGTCTGCGTGGTGATGGCCAGCAAAGGCTACCCAGGAGCCTATGAGAAGGGCAAGGTGATCAAGGGGCTATCTAAAGTATCTCGGATGAAAGACGTTAAAGTCTTCTATGCTGGGGTGGCCCGTAAAGGTCGCCAATTTGTCACTGCCGGCGGAAGGGTCTTAGGGGTGACGGCCCTGGGTAAGGATATACCCGAGGCCATCAAAAGGGCCTATAAAGCGGTGGAAAAGATCTCTTGGGAGGGAGTCCATTACCGCAAAGATATCGGGGCCAAAGCTTTGAGACACCTAAGGCCACCTCAAGTGGCCATCCTCATGGGCAGCCGCTCTGATCTCCTGATAATGAAAGGCGCCGAAGAGATCCTCCAAAGTTTTGACGTCCCTTATGAAGTAATGGTAGCTTCGGCCCATCGTCAGCTAGAAAAGGTTCGCCGGTTTGCCAAAGAGGCCGAAGACCGGGGGGTAAAGGTGATCATTGCTGGGGCCGGTCTGGCCGCTCATTTAGCCGGGGCCTTGGCCTCGGAGTGTACACTTCCGGTGATCGGGGTCCCCATTGCCGCCGGGACTTTGGGTGGGCTTGATGCCTTGCTTTCCACCGTGCAGATGCCTCCGGGTATTCCTGTAGCCACGGTGGCTATTAACGGGGCTAAAAATGCCGCCATGCTGGCCCTGGAGATCTTGGCCACCAGTGACCAAAATCTTAAGGAAAAGCTCAAGTCCTATCGAGAAAGACTGGCCCAAGGCTGATGGCCAAGGTCTTTTCTGTGGACCCGAAGAATCCGCCGCCAGAGGTTATCAAGGCGGCGGTCTCTGTCTTAAAAAGCGGCGGTGTGGTTGCCTTGCCTACCGAGACTTACTATGGTCTTGCCGTAGATCCGTTCTCTGAATCTGCGGTCCAAAGACTTTTTCGGCTGAAAAAGAGGCCGCAAGAAAACCCTATTCTCCTTCTTTTGGGCTCCCAAGAGATGCTTGCTCAAGTTGTGGTGGAGATCCCCCTTTGGGCCAAAAGGCTTATGGAACACTTTTGGCCCGGGCCGTTGACTTTGGTCTTTAAGGCTCGTCGAGATCTTCCGGCAAGTCTTACTGCCGGCACGGATACCGTTGCGGTGAGGCTCTCTTCCCATCCCTTACCCACCCGTCTTTCCCAAGCCTTTTCTAAGCCGATTACCGGGACCAGCGCCAACCTGAGTGGAGGCCCCCCGGCTACCAGTGCCGAAGAGATAAAAAGAGTTTTTCCCGAGGTAGATCTTATTTTAGACGGAGGGGAAAGTCCTGGGGGACTCCCTTCGACCATTGTCTCGGTGGCAGAGTTTCCTCCTCGGCTCATTCGCCCGGGAAAGATTCCCTGGGAAAAGATCCAGAGTTTAGTCAAACAATATGCCGAAGAGAAAGTCTAAAAGATGGGGATAAAAGAGATAGATCAAGGCCCCAAGGGAAAGAAAAGGGCCGTAAGGGATGGCCAAAAATCTCTTATTCTGTACCTTCTGAATGATTCCCAGGGTGATACCAATCACCGCCCCGACTAAAGAAGAGATAAAAATTATGGGAATGAGACTCCTTAGGCCCAAGAAGCTACCAATAAAGGCCAGGAGTTTTAAGTCCCCTCCTCCCAGACCTTCGCGTTCGGTAAGGAAATAATAAAACTCCCCTACCAGATAAAGCCCTCCCGCTCCGGCCAAGGCCCCGAGAAAGGACTCAAATGGCCCAATGAGCGGGTTCCAGAAAGAAAAGGCCCAACCCACCAAGATTCCAGGGAGGCTGATTTCATCGGGGATGATCTGGAAGTCTAGGTCAATTAGGCTGGCGACCAAAAGGGCGGAGACAAAGGCCAAAAACAAGAGATAAGCCAAGCTAAGACTGAATTTTTGATAAAGGATCAGGGAAAGCAGGGCGGAGGCAAGTTCTACTAATGGGTAACGCCAGGAAATACGCTCCTGGCAATACCGACATCGACCACGGAGAAAGATGAAACTAAGAATAGGGATATTGTCGTACCAGCGAATAGGGGCCTTGCACTTGGGGCAGTGAGAACCAGGGCGGATGATGGATTCCTCGCGGGGGAGACGATAGGCACAAACGTTTAGAAAACTCCCGATTATAGCTCCGAAAATAAAACTGGCTATCTGACCAAAGACATTCACTTTCTTTGCTCTGGGGCTCTGTTCTCAATTTTTAAGATCTGTTCTTTTTTGTCGGGAAAAAATGAGCACAGACCCTATTTGATAATTCAGTAAAACTTTTCGAAGGTGACATCGGTCATTAAATCGGTCAAAATTTATATCCACCCAAATATTGACACAGATATCTTCGTTTCTCACCTGAAAAGATGGGTTTTCTTACTTTTTTAGGGGCCTGCGGGACGGTTACCGGGAGTTGCTATCTCCTGGAGGCTGCTGGTAAACGACTCCTTATTGATTGCGGGCTTTACCAAGGAGAGGAAGCCAAGCATTTTTCTTCAACCTTTGCCTTTGACCCCAAAAAGATCGACTATGTCCTCCTCACCCATGCCCACTTAGACCATAGCGGGCGTTTGATCGAATTGGTGCGTGATGGCTTCCGGGGCGAAATCCTGACCACCCAGGCAACTATTGATCTCTTAGAGATCGTCCTCCGCGATCGTTTGCATCTCGAACCTTATGTAGCCCCTGAAAATATAGTCCAAAAGGTGATCGACCTTTGCTGGGCCTTTGAATACGGAAAGAAGTTCGAAATCACCTCTGAGCTTAGCTTTCGCCTACAAGAGGCTGGTCATATTCTTGGTTCAGCCCATATAGAACTTTGGGCTCAGGGAAAAAAGTTAGTCTTCTCTGGAGACATAGGTCGCCAGGGCACCCCGATCATCAGAGACCCTACGCCTATTAAGGAGGCCGACTTTGTAGTCATCGAATCCACTTACGGTGGACGCCTTCACCCCCCGCTTGGGCTGGCCAAGAGACAACTCAAGCGCATTATCGAGTTGGCCCAAAGAGAACGAGCCCGGATCTACATCCCTTCCTTTGCCATTGGCCGGACCCAAGAGTTACTTTATTTGTTAAACGACCTGATAGAATCAAAATCCCTAAAGCCTCTTCCGGTTATCCTCGACAGCCCCATGGCCCTGCAGGTCACCCGTGTTTACGCCAAACACACCGAACTTTACGATGAAGAGGCCTTAAGGCGCCTTGAGGCCGGCGACCAAATCTTTTCCTTTCCGCTGCTTTTTTCCGCGGCCTCCATCGAGGCCTCACGAAAAATAGAACACCTAAGACCGCCCTATTTGGTCATTGCTGGTTCGGGTATGGTCACTGGAGGGCGAATCATTGACCACCTCAAACGACATCTCCCAAAAAGACAAACTTTTGTGATCTTTGTTGGTTACCAAGCCAGAGGCACCCCTGGCCGAGCGATCCTTGAACACCAACCCAAGGTCAAACTCGATAACGAATGGGTCTCTAATCAGGCGCGTATTTTTCGCCTTGAGGCCTTCTCCGCCCACGCCGACCACAGAGGACTCCTTTCTTGGCTCAAAAATTTTGGGAAAGGCCCACGTCGAGTCTTTATCACCCATGGAGAGAAAAAGGCCCGTCAAGCTTTAGAATTGGCCATTCAAAAAGAATTAGGGCTGCGGACCGAACGCCCCAAACAAGGCCGAAGATTTAATTTTTAGGGAAGAGAAAATTGCGCAGAATAAGGACTCCTTCAGGGAGTTCCTCAGAGGCAAAGTCCCAGTCTCTTGGAGGACGTCTTAGACGTTTCCAGGCATAGAGTGAGGTGCCGATAGATTCTGGGTGAAATTGAACCCCTTCTATCGGAAATTCTCGATGGCGGACCCCCATGATCTCACCCTCTTCATCACGCGCGGTGACCATAAGCTCTTCGGGAAGGGTCTCTTCCTCGATCACCAAAGAGTGATAACGCATGGCCTCAAAAGGATTGGGAAGCCCGGAGAAGACCTCCTGGCCGTCGTGTTGGATCTGAGAAGTCTTTCCATGCATCAGGCGTTTGGCCCGGACGATCTTGCCTCCAAAGGCATAACCGATACTCTGGTGTCCAAGGCAGACCCCAAGGATAGGGATCTCTCCGGCAAAACGCTGAATAACCGCCACCGAGATTCCGGCCTCTTTTGGGGTGCATGGGCCGGGAGAGATGACGATGTGCGTAGGCTCAAGCTTAACTAGTTCTTCCACCGTGATCTGATCATTCCGGAAGACAGAGATCTTAGTCCCAGGGGCTAGTTTTTTGCACATGATTCCTAAGAGTTGGACCAAGTTGTAAGTAAACGAATCGTAATTGTCGATGACCACCAAATGGATGGACATCAAAGCCCTCCTTGTGCCATCTCAATGGCCTTCATCATCCCCCGGGCCTTATTCAAGGTCTCTTGGTATTCACGTTCTGGATCAGAATCAGCCACGATCCCGGCCCCAGCCTGGAGATAGAGTTTGGTTCCTTTTTGGAACAGGGTCCGAATGGTGATACAGAAATCCATGTTACCGGAAAAGCCGAAATACCCAACGGCCCCGGCATAAGGTCCGCGACGAGCGTGTTCTAACTCTTCGATGATCTCCATAGCGCGGATCTTCGGCGCCCCGCTCACCGTACCAGCGGGGAAGGCCGCCCGCAGGACATCAAACATATCTTTACCCGGGGCCAGTTCACCCCGCACGCCGGAGACGAGATGCATGACATGGGAGTAACGCTCGATGACCATCAGTTCGTAGACATTGACACTGCCATACGTGGCCACCCGACCGACATCATTACGCCCTAGATCAACAAGCATGAGGTGTTCAGCCCGTTCCTTGGGGTCATGAAGGAGGTCTTCAGCCAAGGCCTGGTCTTCAGTCTCAGTGCGCCCTCGAGGTCTGGTTCCGGCGATAGGTCGGACTTCGATCTGACCCTCTTCTAGACGAACCAGGATTTCCGGAGAAGAGCCGATCAAGGTCTCGTCTCCAAGGCGCAGATAAAAGAGATAGGGAGAGGGATTTATCTTGCGCAAAGCCCGGTAAAGATCAAAGGGCCTCAGGTGATTTTCTCCGGAGAAACGCTGCGAAAGCACGACTTGGATTACATCTCCGGCCTCGATATATTCCTTGGCCCGTTTGACCATCTGGTGAAAACGTCCCCGAGAGATCTCTGGGGAAAGCTCGGTCTTTTTCTCCACTGGGCGTGGAGCGGGATAGATCAAGGGGCCTCGAACACGCCTTACCATGGCCTCGATTTCCGCTAAGGCCCGTTCATAGATGGCCTCAGGCGGGACCCCTTCTTCCAGGCGCGCATTGTAAACCACTA
>CAZKEG010000069.1:0-7127 GCA_964551715.1 uncultured Thermodesulfobacteriota bacterium | reverse complement strand
AAAAGTTTTGCTAATGGACGTTAGCTAGATTAGTTTAAATATCATTTGCATATTTAAGACCTTGCGGGAGATTTATGGAGAGACTTCTTTTCTCCTGCTCGATGAAATTCAAAACCTGGATTCCTGGGAACTCTGGGTGAATCGTCTTCAACGCCGAGGACTTCGGCTGGTGATCACCGGCTCTAAGTAATGCCAGTGGGCGCTTTTCTTTCACCAAATTGAAAAACGTCCTTTCTTTCAGAAGCGTGCACACGGTCGAAAACTATGTGAAGTATTTGGAGGAAGGTTTTCTGGTCTTTTGTCTGGAAAGAGGAAGAAATCACGTACAGGTACGTGAAGATCTCGATTCGCCCTCTAAAATTAATATGGAGTCAATGTTTACGCTTGCCGTATAAAATATAGACACTTGACGATTTTCTTCCTCCCGGCTAAAGCAAAGATATGCGATATTGGTGTTTTCTCCTATCCTTGGTGCTCCTTTCTGGGTGTGTCGCTAATCAGCAAGAGGTAGAAGACCTACAAGGTCAGATCTATACCTTAAACCTCCAACTCCAGGCCTTGGATAAACGTCTGTCTTCTTTAGAAAAACAGGTGGCCAAGCTCACGGAACAATCTAAAAATTTCAAACGCCTGGAGAGCTTGGCCAATCGTCAGGCAGACCTCTTTGCCGAGCTCGAAAAGATCCAGACTGATCAATTGCGTCTAAACGGCCAGATCGAACAACTCACCTATCAACAGGGGCAGGATCGGGAAGCCCTTCGTGAATTTCAGGCAGAAGTGTTGAAACGTTTGACCGAGCTTGAAAAACGCCTGGCCCCGGCTTCCAAGGAAGTAAAGAAAAAAGAAAAACCCGACGAAGAGGCCCTTTATAATCAGGCCCTTAATCTCTATCGCCAAAAGAGGTTTCAAGACGCCCAAAAATTGTTTGAAAAATATCTTCAGCTTTATCCCCAAGGGAAAAGGGCCCCTAATGCCCACTTCTGGATCGGTGAATGTCTCTTCCGGACCCAGCGTTACGAAGAGGCCATTTTAGAGTATCAAAAGGTCATTGAACAATTTCCTAAGAGCAACAAGGTTCCTGCTGCGCTCCTCAAACAGGGGTTTGCCTTCTTGCGCCTTGGCGATACCGAGGCTGCCAGCATCGTCTTCAAGAAACTTATCCATCAATATCCGCGTACTGAACAGGCTCGCATTGCCCGTAAATATCTGGCCAGGTTAAAGAAGTCTTGATGTCTCGGCTCCTTTTTTGGCTTTGGTTCCTCTTCCTCTACGCCTCTCCGGCTGTGGCCTTGAGGGTGGGTTTGGTTATCCCGCTCTCCGGCAGCGAAGGTAAAGAAGGGGTGATCTTGAGGCTTTGGGCCGGAGAATTGGCCCAATTCTTCTACCGCACCGAAGGCATCAGACTGGAACTCATCCCCCTTGATTCTCGGGGGAGACCTTTTCACATCCCCTCCCTAATGAAAGAGGCCTTTCTTTCCGGGGTGGAGGTCCTCATCGGGCCGGCTCGACCTGAATGTGCCTTGATCTTGGCCAAGGAGGCCCAAAAGTGGCACATCCCTCTCATCCTTACCGCCGGAGAAATCAATCCCATCAAACAATTGAGAAGACCTCCGGGGATCATCTTTCACACCGGGCTTACCACCCGGGCTGCGGTCAAGGTCCTCTACCATTGCTTGAAAAAGAAGGGATATCATCAGATAGGCCTCTTGATCAGTACCGATTCATGGGGAAAAGAGGGAGAGAAATGGCTTCAGGCCTATGCCGCCGAATACGGACTGCGGATCAAAAAGACCAGATATTTCGGCCCCTATGATACCGACGTAACCTCCCATCTCGAAGCCCTCCTGGATACTGAGGCTGTGGTCTGTTGGGCAAGCCCTTGGGCCTCGCTTACCGTGGCCAGAAACATAGACCAGATGGGACTCAAACTCCCGGTCTACTTTTCTCATCATATTTCTCCCGAGGGGTTTTTGCGGACCTACCCAGCCCTCTTAGGCAAGCCCTTTGTCGGAGCAGCCTTTTTGGCCCCAGAGGATCTATTTCCCGGAAACAAGACTTTTTATGAACTTTTGATGAACTTTGTTCACCGGGAAAACCTCACTTATGACCTCTCCCTGGCGGCCCTGGCCGATGCCTTTGTCTTCCTTAAAAACGGAATAGAAAACGGCCAAGGAAACATGGTCAAAGGTCTGGAGAAGACCGGGTTGATCAAGGGGGTAACTGGTCTTTATTTCGTCTCTCCTGATGATCATTATGGTCTCCTCCCCGCTACGGTCGGTGTCTATAAATATGAAGCCCTTAGTTACGAACCGGTTTGTCGGCCCCGGGCAGGGGTGTTATAAAGAAAAGAGGAGGTTACCATGGCCATCATTCGGGTCTCTTTGGGCCACGGCCTAAGAGATCTTCATCGTTCGGTCTTTTCCTATCTGGAACAGGTCATCTGGTTTGGCATGACCAGGCTCCCTGGAGGTGAGACACGCTGGGTCCCGCCGGTAGACATCTTTGAATCTTCCCAAACCCTTATGGTGGTAGTGACCTGCCCTGGGGCTCAACGAGAAAGCTTTGAGATCACCCTAGATGGTCGGTTTTTACGAGTAAGGGGTTTTCGTGCGGCTCCGATCTCTCAGGCTCGTGTCTATCAACTGGAGGGTGAGTATGGTCCCTTTGAGCGGATCGTCAAACTCCCCTTTAAGGTAAGCCCTGAGGGGGCAGAGGCCCGATTTGAAGACGGGCTCCTAAAGATTCTCCTCCCTAAGATCCCCCATTGATCATCAGTTCCGCCACTTCGTGAAAGACCTGCTCAGGGGTAAGTCTTTGGAGGCAGATGGGTTCTGGGCACTTTTTCTTAAAACAGGGACTACAGGGAAGGTCCAATCTGACTATCCGGTGCCCCTGACCAAAGGGTCCTGTGCGCCAGGGAGCGGTGGGTCCGAAGAGGGCTACTACCCGTTTACCAACCGCCACCGCCAGGTGCATGGGCCCGGTATCCACCGTGACGATCAAGCGGGCCAATTTTAGTAAACCGGCCAGCTCTAAGATCGAAGTCTGACCGCAAAGGGAACGGACAAAAGGGGCCTTCTCCAAAATAGGGGCTACATAGGACCTATCCCCTGCGCCACCGACAAGGACTATCTCAAGCCCGAAGGCCTCTTTGATCAAATGTGCAAGCCCCGTCCACCCTTCTTGGGTCCATTCTTTGGTCTGCCAACGGGCACGAGGAATAAACACAGCAAGGTCTTTTTCAAGATCAAATCTTTTCCTAAGAAGTTCAGGACTAGGTAGAGGGGGTAAGGGAAAACTTACCGGCGAAGGCCTTTCTCCCCCGAGGTATAAAGCAGCGTCAAGATATCGTTCAACAGCGTGTCTTTCAGGCTCATAAGGGGAAAGCTTCTGGGTCAAAGGGAGGGTGCTCCCTTCGCGATGATTGGCAAAACCGATTCTCCTTTTTCCCTTGGCCAGGGCCACCAATAGTCCGCTCTTTAAGAGCCCTTGAAGGTCAAGGATAACGTCAAAATGTTCGTTTCTAAGCTCCCTTAGGAAAAAACTCACCTCCCGAAGGGTAGACCGGAAACTCCGTTTTTTAAAGGCCGAGAGCCAACTCCGGCGCCTAGAGACAAAGACCTTTTCCAAGAGGGGATGCCCCAAGAGCAGCTCAGCCGAGGCCTCTTCCACCGCCCAGTAAAGACGTGCCTGTGGGAGCCCGGCCTTTAGGGCCGGAAGCACGGCTAAGGCCTGGACCACATCTCCTAAAGCCGAGAGCTTAACGATGAGAATCTTCATAATCAGCAATGATCAAATCGGCGGCCTCCTTGAGGTCTTTAGCCAAGATATCTGGAAAGATTTTCATCTTCGGCAGACACGAATTCAATTCTTCTCGGCCATAGCCGGTAAGGACTAGGACCCCTTTGGCCCCGATGTTTTTGGCCAAAAGGAGATCAAGGTGACGATCACCTACCACATAGGCCTGGGAGAGATCAAGACTAAGTTCTCGAACAGCCTTTTCTATCAGACCTGAACGGGGTTTACGGCATGGACAGCCTTCGTCTGGATGATGCGGACAGAAATAGATGGCGTCTATTCTGGCACCATGGAGGGCAAGTTGACGCTCAAGCTCGCGGTGAATCTCCTCTAAGGTAGCCAAAGAGAAATAACCCCGGGCCAGTCCGCTCTGATTAGTAATGACCACCACCTTAAACCCAGCCTGATTTAAGGCCCTGATCCCTTCGGCGGCTCCCGGGATGAGCCTAAGTAAGGCCGGGTCTCGTAAGTACCCTATTTCTTCGTTGATGGTACCGTCTCGATCAAGAAAGACCACCGGGGATCTCATTTCCACACCTTGAGGCAGGCCTCAAAGACATCGGAAACCTTGATGGCCTCAAAGCAGGCATAGTTGTGTTTACAAGTCCGTTCCAGGCAGGGGCTACAAGGCAAGGCGGCATGTACCACCACCGAGCGGGGATTTAAGGGGCCGGTGGCCTCGGGATCGGTGGAGCCGAAGATAGCCACCTGCGGGCGCTTAAGGGCCGCAGCCACGTGCATCAGGCCGGAATCATTGCTGACAAAGAGGTCCAGACGCTCGATAATGGCCGCGGCGGTGGGAAGATCGGTGAGCCCGCAAAGATTACGCGCCCGGGGCAGATCACCGGCGATCTCTTCACCAGCTGGGCGTTCCTCTGCTCCGCCGAGGATGACCAAGGAAAATCCGGCTCGACGGAGATGATAGGCCAAGGCCCGATACCGAGAGATTGGCCATCTCTTGGCCGGCCCAAAGGCCGCCCCAGGGGCAATCCCCACCCTGGGGGCCGGAAGGTCGGCCAAAAGATTCAAGGCCCGGCGGCGGGCATGATCGGGAAGAGGCAGGCGTAGCTCGCGTTCCTCCACGGAAAAGCCCAGGCCTTCTAACAGATGCAGGTAATATTCCGTCTGGTGGACCTTTTCCTTCGGACGCTTGATCCGATGAGTAAGCAGCACACTCCGCCCGTCGGTGGCGTAACCAGCCCGGTATTTTACCCGCCCGAGAAAGAAGATCAGGGCCGAAGAAAAAGAATTCGGCAGAAGGAGCCCACTTTGAAATTGCCCTCGGATCTCCTGGGCCACGGAAAGCAGATCTCGTTTCCCGCCTTCTACCGAAATCATCTTTGAGACCTGGGGAAAGGCGGAAAAAAGCCTCAGGATATGTGGGCGGGCCATGAGCGCTAGCTTGGGATAATATCGGGCCAAATTAACCAACACCGGGGTGGCCATTACGGCATCGCCCACCCAGTTGGGTAAACGAACCAATATTTCTTCGCCTTCGGGCAGTTGCGCGGACATAACTCAGGCCTTTCTATCTAACCAGAGTTTTGAGAGAGTAAAAAGAGGCGTTTTAGGAGCACCGTAGCATAGGAACCTTTGGGGAGAAAAAATTCAAGCTGTACCGTATCTTTTCCCTTGATGACATAGTTCAAATTTCCAGGGAAAACGACCACCTCCCTGGGATAGGTCTTAAAGGTAGCCCCTTTGGCCAGGGTACGAAATTTCTCAAGGGCCGGGATCCCTTCTTTCTGAAGGACCCCTTCCATAAGTTCCTTGATCCCAGGGTTGAGCTTGAGTTTAGGGCTTGGGAGGGGGATCTTTTGGGCCTTTAGTTCTGAGAAGAGTCCTTCTGGCACCTTTCTATAAAACAAGAGTTCCCCTAAAAGATAGGAAACCGAATAGAGTTCAAGCCCTAGCCTCCTTAAATAGCCTTTTACCGTCTCGTTCCAGATATAGGCTTGATAGGCTTGACAAAGCATGACTAAATATTCTCGATCGACCAAGGAGAAAGCCCGCTTAAAAGTCCGTTTTGATGGTCGGTGAGTGGTCAAGAATTCGATTAGACGCCGTTCCCAGGTACTGGGAGCAAGTTCAAGGCAAGGCCCTGGGTAAGGCCAATTTTTTCGGAGACAATCCCGAAAGGCCTGGGTGCGCTTGATTTCGAATTGGCTCCCTTCGGCCAAGAGTAAATAAAGGGCCTTTTCATAATGTCCAAGGATCAATTCACGAACGGCAAAACTTTGGCCCCGACGTACCGAGCCAAAGCGTTGTTCATCGAAGTAATTGACCACACCGAAGCGTTTGACCAATTCTATCTCTTCGGGAAGCCTTTGGGTCTTTATCTCGCGGACCACAATGCGAAAGAAATTCCCCTTAAGCCTGGCCTTAGTCATCGGCTCCTTGGTCTGTCCCAGATATTCCAGGCGGTAGTTACGACCATAGATGTCTTTTTTGGGACCGTGTTTGATGGTTATGAATTGATGGGAGATCGCCTGGCGGTCTTTGAGCCCCCCGTAGCCAAGTTCGTCATATCGCTGGCGTAGACGGCGGGCGATATCTCCCAAGACATCCCAGGTGGTAGCCCCGACCTTCTGCAGCCGGTAAAGGGCATAAGGGCCCTCATTTTCAGGGGCGATATCCGCCACCTCAAAGACCACAAAATCTTCAGGCCTGGTCTTGATTTTCATGAAGGGGTACCAATCTCTTTGTAAACGGCTATATTTTAAATCCACTTATAACATTAAACTTTCTCTTCGCCCGGGTACGGGAAGGGATTTTTTTGTCGTGTTACAGGGCAAGAATTTTCAAAAAATAGAGGCCTTTTTAAAGCAAAAAAAAGGAAGGCTCTGGCTGAGCGGTCTTCCTCTAAGTGCCGTGGCCTTTCTCTTCAGTCGCTATTCCTTTCCGGAAAAGGTCGTCTTTTTGACCTCGACTAAGCAGCGGGCCGAATCCCTCTCAAAGGCCCTTTCTTTTTTCAGCTCAAGACCGGTCAAGCTCTTTCCGGCCCCAGAGGCCCCTCCTTTTGCCAGTGTCTATCCAGAGCCGGAAGTAAGCGCCGAACGCGTCGCCGCCCTTTATCATCTGCTTGAACCAGGGAAGGTCTTTGTCGTGGCCTCGGTCGAGGCCGTCATGCAGCGCACCTTGCCTCCGGAAATCTTACGGACCCATTACGAGTACCTCATTGCCGGAGAAGAGATAAACCGCGAGACCTTGATCAAACGCTTGCTCCTCTTGGGCTATGAAAAGACAGGCCTTGTCCAACGGCCAGGGGAGTTCGCCCTCAGAGGCGGGGTGATCGATATCTACGGCCCTTATCATGAATATCCCCTTCG
>CAZKEG010000068.1:0-7178 GCA_964551715.1 uncultured Thermodesulfobacteriota bacterium | reverse complement strand
TACTTTCAATAAGGCCATGGTTCTTCTCCGAAAATGATGAATAGCTTTATAAAGTCTTGCCGGTGGCTTCTAAAAGTTCTTCTAGAAAAACAGGTTGGGTCCCCACCTTACCCACTACTATACCAGCAGCAGTGTTGGCTAAATTGACCACTTCCTCAAGAGGAAGACCCGCGGTGAAAAAGGCACTCAGAGTAGCGATTACTGTGTCTCCGGCCCCAGAAACATCATATACCTCACGGGCCTTGGCTGGGAAGACCTGTTTGAGCTGTGGGTGATGGAGATACATCCCCTGAGGCCCCATAGTTACTAACATAAAGGAAAATCCGTATTTTTGACAAAGGTGTTCGCAGACCTCGGACATTTCCTTGGTGTAAAGGCCCTCGGCCTTGGCCACTTCAAAAAGTTCTTTGGTGTTAGGAGTTACGCAAGTAGCTCCGGCATAACGGGACCAATCGAGACCTTTGGGATCGACCATCACCGGAGAGCCTCTTTTTTGACATTGGGCAATAATCCATTCGCAAAGGCCATCAGAATTAAGGAGCCCCTTGGCATAATCAGAAAGAATAACCCCTTGGACTTGGTCTAAGAGCGGTAAAAGGGCCTTTTTAAAGGCCTCTTTTTTTTCCGGAGAAAGGGGATGTCTCTCTTCAGTATCAATCCTTAGGAGTTGCTGAGCCGAAGCGATGATTCTCGTCTTTACCGTAGTCGGTCGGCTTTCATCGGTGAGCAGGGCAGAAATACCGATATGGTTCTCTTTGGCCAAGGTCCGAAAGTCCTCTCCTTCTGGATCGGCTCCTACTAAGCCAGCCAATTCCACGCCCACCTTTAACCCGCGAAGATTGTGGGCTACATTGGCCGCCCCACCAAGGGCCTTAGTAATACGGCGCAAATTAAAGACCGGCACCGGGGCCTCTGGGGAGATGCGCTCCACATCTCCCCAAAAATAACGATCAAGCATGACATCCCCTATTACCAAAAAGGAGAGCGAGGCCAAGATCTTCTGGAGCATGATTATTCTTTAGCGGCGACCTTCTCTTCGGGCATCTTCAACCCGGCCATCTCACGCACTTTTCGTTCAATCACCTCGGCTATTTCGGGCTTTTCCATAAGGAGACAACGAACATTTTCTCTACCTTGCCCTAGGCGCTCTCCATCAAAGGAGTACCAAGCACCACTCTTCTCTACCACGCCCATCTTTACTCCGAGATCTAGGAGTTCGGTGAACCTAGAGATTCCTTCGCCGTAATAAATATCAAATTCGGCCTCTTTAAACGGAGGGGCCATCTTGTTCTTGACGACCTTGACCCGTACGCGGTTACCGATTGGTTCGCCATCCTGTTTAATGGTGCCCACCCTCCGGATATCCAATCGGAGGCTGGAATAAAACTTTAGGGCATTACCTCCAGGGGTAGTTTCCGGGCTACCGTAACCCATCATGCCGATCTTCATGCGGATCTGGTTAATAAAGATGACCGCGGTCTGGGTCTTGGCAATGGCAGCGGTGAGCTTACGCATGGCTTGAGACATAAGCCGTGCCTGAAGCCCGACTTGCATTTCTCCCATCTCGCCTTCGATCTCTGCCCTGGGGACTAGGGCTGCGACCGAATCGATGACGATGACATCTACTCCGCCACTGCGGGCGAGGACTTCGGCGATCTCTAAGGCCTGTTCACCGGTATCGGGTTGAGAAACCAAGAGGTCGTCTACATTGACCCCCAGTTTTCGAGCATAATGTACATCAAGGGCATGTTCAGCATCGATAAAGGCTGCTATTCCTCCTTCTTTCTGGGCCTCGGCAATGATGTGAAGGGCTAGGGTGGTCTTGCCCGAAGATTCAGGACCAAATATTTCCGTAATCCGCCCCTTGGGTATGCCTCCTATTCCGGTAGCGATATCCAGACCAATTGATCCACTAGGGATAACCGGCACATCAGCTACCTTGGCGGCCTCGCCAAGACGCATGACCGTTCCACGACCGAATTGGCGTTCGAGTTGGCTTATGGCTGCCTCAATGGCTCGCTTTTTATCAATATTGGCCATAAAATCCTCCCTCTAAAAAATTGATAAGATTTGGACCTAGTTTCTGTCTGGGAATAGAACAAGTTTCAAAATTTGTTTTGATTTTTAATAGTATAAACTTTTTCAGTAATAAACGCATCGGTTGAAAAAGAGACCTTCTCCAGTAAAAGCTTAACGGTGCCGTTTTTCTCGACGGGTCTTTTTCCAAGAAAGTTCTTTTTTCTTCCCTCGGGTGAGTTTTCGGAAGGATATCTCGGGGCTTGGGGGAATGATAATCTTAGTTTCTTCTGGTTCTTTTTCTTCCTTGGGCCTTTTCTGATACCGTTTCTTGAATTCCTCATCGACCTTTGGACCTTTTAGAACCTCGGCAGGGAGCCAAGGAGCCAGATATAGCTTTTCAATATAGCGTTCAAAAATGACACCCATTTCCAGGGCACGTTTGGCTTCTACGGCAATGACCAAGGCCCCTTTGCGTTTGGCCAAGCGTCTGGCTAGGTCCTCGTCTGAGGTCAGAACGACGTGGTCTCGTCCGGAAAGACCCATTTCGGAGGCCTTGATCCAGGCCTGTGGACGAACGGGAGTAAAAAGTATGGCCGGAGGGACTTCGACTAATCGGGGCTCAAAAACGGCCTCATCCGCCCAATCAGGCCGCACGCGAACTAACCCTTCCTTTTCCAAAAATTCAAACTTATCAGGCCGGAAGATCAGGAAAAAGTTGGTCAATTGCTTGAGGCGCAGGCCTTTGGTGCCTTCTTCTATCAGGGCCCGGTGGAGGTCTTTTAGCCGGAAGAAGCCCTTTTCATCAGGAATTAACCCAAATTCATCTGGTCGTCGGCCTAAGACATAAAAAATTAATTTTTCGAGTTTTTTTCTTTCTCGGTCAGTCATAAAAAGATTCGAATCTAGACAAAAGTGTTATATAAATTGGCCTGCGTCAAGAAATATTTTTTCTCTTTCTAAAATTAAAATCTTTACAAAGAACAGGAGGATGATTAAGTTCTCCTCTAGACTTGCCGATGAAAAGGAAAGGTGTTAATTATTTAAGGTTCTATTCCAAGGATAGGTCGCCTAGAAAGGGTAGGTGAAAAGAAGATGAAGAAGATCAAAGATTTACAGGAAAAACTCCTCGAAGCCGGGAAGGACGGGGCTATCACCTATGAGACCCTAAATGATCTCCTTCCCGAAGATTATGGCGACCCCAAAAAGATCGAAGAAATTTTTGATTTTCTGTACAAGAATAACATCGAAGTCTTAGACGAGAAACAGCTTTTTGAGAAAGATCATCCCGAGTGGCCGGAACGTTCGCCGGAGAAAAAGATCGAAGCGGCGGTCAGTGCGGCGCCTGAAGAGGAGCCTGAGGTCGTTGAATCCGAAGAAGTCACCAGTGCCTATCTCCGAGAGATGGGGAAATACGCCCTCCTTACCCCAGAACGGGAGGAGGAGCTTTCTAAGATTATTCGAGGTGGGTTCCAATTTATCGTCAACTCTATTATGGAGCATCCCTCGAAGCTCCCGGAAATGGAGGCCTTACGGGATCAGATTCGGCTTTGGAAGAAGCGTGATCCAGGGCTTAAGCCTAAGAAGAGCCACTTAAACCATATGCTGCGCACAGTACGGAAGATCCGTGAGAAATATCCAGAAGATGAGTCCATTGCTGAACTCCTGCGTCAGATCGAAGAGCGGGCGGCAGAGGTAGAAAAGGCCAAAGACGAAATGGTCAAGGCCAATCTGCGGTTAGTGGTCTCCATTGCCAAGCGCTACATGGGCCAAGGGCTTTCCCTAGCAGACCTGATTCAGGAAGGCAACCTGGGGCTCATGCGGGCGGTCTTCCGATTCGACTATAGCAAAGGCAACAAGTTCAGTACCTATGCTTCTTGGTGGATCCGGCAGGCTATTACGCGGGCTATTCTAGACAAGACGCGGACTATTCGGCTCCCAGTGCACTTTCTTGAGCTCCGCAGCCAGTTCTTCAAGGCCTTCTATGAGTTGGTCAAAGAACTCGGTCGCGAGCCGACTCCGGCAGAGATTTCGGCTCGGACCGGGATCCCACGGGACAAGATTTTGGCCATCTTCGAGGCCTCAAGAGAACCTGTCTCCCTTGAGCTGCCTATTGGTGATGAAGACAGCACCTTGGGTGACTTTATCGAGAACAAAGAAAGCCCTTCACCCTTTGAGCAGGTGAAGGATAAGGATCTTTCGGAAAAAGTGCGCAATCTGCTTTCGACCCTTTCGCCGAGAGAAGAAAAGATTATTCGACTTCGTTTCGGTATTGGCGAAGATAGTGAGTACACCTTAGAGGAAATTGGTAAGCGTTTTGGGGTTTCACGGGAGCGGATCAGGCAGATCGAAAAGAAGGCCCTTTCAAGGCTTCGCCAGATGACCAAGAAGGATCATTACAAATACTATTCTGATTAAACAGAAAAGGCGGCTTTATGCCGCCTTTTCTTTTAGGACATGATTGTTGATACTTTAGTTAGCTCACGCAAAGCTCGCCGGAGATCACGGCCTAAAAAGAAGGTTCTTGAGTTTCGTTTGATATTGTTAATCCTTTTGGTCATTGTGTTTTTTTTAAGCGGAACAGGATTACACCTTTATTTGAGCCATAGGGCCCAAAAACTTACCCTCCAAAAAGGAGATCTCCTCTTGACGAATGAGATTCTTTCGAAAAAGATAGCTCGCCTAAAGAGCGACCCTTCGGCCTATGAAGATGTCGCCCGCCAAAAATACGGCTTGATAAAGGCCGACGAACGGCTCATTATCTTTGAAAAGAAATAAGAAGCTGGACCGAAGGAGGGAGGAATGTCTTACTCCACTTCTGATTTTAGGCGTGGTTTGAAGATTGAGTGGGACGGGAAACCTTATGAAGTACTTGAATACCAACATTCCAAAGTAGCCAAAGGTCAGGCCACGGTGAGGACCCGTCTGCGGGATCTTATTACTGGCCGGGTGTTAGAGGTGAACTTCCGTTCCGGAGAAAAGTTTGAACGCCCAGATCTTGAGGAAAAGGAGATGCAATATCTTTACGCTGAAGGAGACCGTTATGTCTTCATGGATATGGAAGACTATGACCAAGTCTACCTTGATAAGGACCAATTAGGGGAGGCCTGGAAATATCTCCAGGAAAACATTACAGTCAAGGTCCTCTATTATCAGGGCAAACCCATCGGGGTTGAGCTTCCCATCACCGTAGAACTAAAAGTGGTGGAAACCGAGCCTGGTGTCCGTGGAGATACAGTCTCTGGTGGTTCTAAGCCAGCCAAGCTTGAAACCGGGGCGGTCATTAAAGTGCCTCTTTTTATCAACGAGGGCGATGTCATTCGCGTTGACACCCGGACAGGGACATACATTGAAAGGGCGGAATGATGCTTACCCTTAAAAAACTACAACAATTCAAAGAATATATTGAAAGCGGGGCCTTCTTTGAAGATTTTGACCAGAGGCCAGCCGATGGCCAAGCTGAAATGTTAGATATGCTGGAAGTACTCTTTGAGACGTGTGAAATAGCCGATCAAAAACTGACTGAACACTTTTATCGGCGTTGGCAAGGAGAAGAAACCAGCTGAAATGCCTTATTTTATTCGGGCCAAGACATATTATCGCTACGCGGAAGAACAGCTTCGGGCGGCAGAAGGGGCCCTTAAAAAGAGAGAATTTCCCGCTGCCCTGGTCCGGGCCAAAGAGGCCATAGAGCGTGCCTGTCGGGCCTTGTGGGCCATTGTCGAGTTTGAAGCTCCAAAAGAAAAGCCCCCTTTGGAAAAGGTTCTCTCCCAATTTGATCGAGCGGTTGAACCTTGGCTGGCCAAAGAGATCAAACGTTCTTGGGAGCGAGTAAAAGAGATCTCTGCAGGGAAACCAGACTTTGAAACAGCCAAGGAGGCCGTCGACCTAGCCCGTTTTGTCGTACGTCGCACCCGCGAAGTACTCGAACCCATTACTGGCCCACCGGAAATACCTAAGAGAAAACCTTTTATTTTGTGAAATCAGGCTGTTTCACAAGAAGGGCAAAGGGAGGCCACTGGACATTTTCCGCAGAGAGGTTTTTTGGCCTTACAGACCTCACGACCATGGGCCTGAAAGACATAGGGCATCACCGCCCAGTCTTCCCGAGGGAGGATGGCCATAAGGTCTCTTTCGATCTTTTCTGGATCTTTTTGTTGAGTAAACCCTAAGCGCTGGGCCAAACGCCGGACATGGGTATCAACCGGAATACCCTCTACAATTCCATAAGCATTGGCCAAGACAATATTGGCCGTCTTCCGAGCCACCCCTGGGAGCTCAAGCATCTCTTCCATGGTGCGGGGGACCTCGCCCCCAAACTTATCTACGATAAGGCGAGCGGCTTCTTTAAGATATTTGGCCTTTTGTTGAAAAAAGCCCGTGGGCCTAATGTCTTCAGCTAGTTCTTCGAGATCAGCTTCAGCGTAGTCCTTAGCCGTACGGTATTTTTTGAATAACGAGGCCGTGACCTGATTGACCCGTTCATCAGTGCACTGGGCCGAGAGGATGGTGGCCACTAAGAGTTCCATAGGATTAGAAAATTTAAGGGCTATCCTGGCTTCAGGATAAGTCTGTTTAAGGATTTCAACGATCTTTAAGAGTCTTTTCCGTTCTTCAGGAGGGAGTTCCGGCGGTTGATATTCTCTTTTAGTAGAACGTTTCCTAGGCAAGGTCACCCCCTAAAGAAAGGCCCTGGTCCCTTCGCGGATCTTGCGCACCAAGGTCTCCATTAATTCGTCGGCGTTAAGCCTTTCAGGAGACCATGCTTTAAGGTCCGAAATATCCTCAGCCGGTAGACTCTTTTCCGCCACGGGAAAGGCCTTACCCTTTACCAACCGACTGCTCAGGGTCGGTTTTAAAGACTCAGCCAACATGAAAAACTGGATCAAGCGCCGAAAGATGTTGCGATCATAAGTGTCTAACTCAACACCTCTTTTCAAACAGCTTTGGCCAGCGTGCATCAAGTGCTTTAGACGATCAAGAAGGGGGATCTTGATCTGTGACTGGACCATTTCATCAAGCTTGGTGTATTCCCAGGCAATCTCCGCGTATTCCGAGAGAGTGTAGTCTCGAAGCATCAGAGTCTCGCGGTACCATTCGGAAAACTTGGTTTTCAGATAATCAACCAGAGTCATGAAATCTAATTGTTGGCGCTGGAACTT
>CAZKEG010000067.1:6552-7243 GCA_964551715.1 uncultured Thermodesulfobacteriota bacterium | reverse complement strand
AAAACCAAGCCTTCCACCAGGACCTTTTGGCTATAAAATCTATGGTCAAAAACAGACCCAAGAGGGTCAGAAGAGGAACGATCAAAAGGACAGGGGACTTTAGATAATTAAGCCAAAGGTCGGTTAAAAAGCCGGAAGCAATCAGAAAGAGCAAGGCCAAGAGGGTTTCAGCCACCCACAATTTGTCTATACATTTTGAAAGACGACCTTCAAGTTCACCAGAAGTCTTGGCTGCCAGCCACAAGGCTCCATGAACCAGAAACATAGAGACAAAAAAGGCCCCGCCCAACAATCCATAGGGATTGATAAGACTCAAGAGCCCACCATGATAGACACCCGCCTTGTCAATGGGGAGACCTCGAAAAATATTGGCAAAGGCCACCCCAAAGAGAAAGGCCGGGAGCAAACTACCCCAAAACAGACAAGCATCCCAAGTCTTTCGCCATAAGGGATCTCTTTCTTTACTATGGAATTCAAAGGCCACTCCCCGCACGATAAGGGCAAAGAGAATGAGGAGAAGGGCAGCATAAAGTCCGCTGAACATGACCGCGTAGGCCTTGGGAAAGGCAGCAAAGGTCGCCCCGCCGGCGGTAATTAACCATACTTCGTTGCCATCCCAGAAAGGGCCTACGGCGTTATACATGAGGCGCCTTTCGGCCTCATTTTTGCTCAAAAAGGGGAGTAAGATACC
>CAZKEG010000067.1:0-6542 GCA_964551715.1 uncultured Thermodesulfobacteriota bacterium | reverse complement strand
TCAAGCATGAAATAAACGGCCCACAATACACCCCAAAGGATAAACCATATTATTTGATAGATATTGGCGTCCATACTCCAACCTCCTTAGGTTTGCTAGTAGCTGGTTTGGTAGGTTGCTCAGTTGGGCTGGGAATTTCGACCATCTGAGGTTTGGTAGATGGTTCAGGGCCCTTTTTAGCAAATTTGGCCAACAAATAAATATCAACTGTTCCTAAGAGGGTATAAAGCACAATGAAGGCCGGGAGAGAAATACCAACCTGAGCGGCAGATATGGGGGAGACTGCCTCTGAGGTCTTCATCAAGCCATATACAATCCACGGTTGACGCCCCACTTCCGCCACCAACCAACCGAATTGATGGGCCAAATAAGGGAGAGGAATGCTCCACATGAGGAGACCCAACAGCCAGGATTTAGTTTCGGGGCAAGAGCGCCACCAAAAGGCGAGAAGACTCAAAAAGATAAACAATGTCCCTAACCCCACCATGATCCTAAACGACCAGAAGGTAACGGCTACCGGAGGACGTTGGTCCTTGGGCCATTCCTTAAGGCCCTTGACCTCGGCCTTAAAGGAATCATAGGCGAGAAAGCTCAAAAGCCCCGGAATCTTGATTAATTCTGTGGAATTTCTCTCATGGACTTCGTCTGGAACGAGAAACATGAAAAACGGGGCCGGTTTCTGGGTCTCCCAAATGGCCTCCATGGCTGCCAATTTAGCAGGCTGAGTCTTGGCTACTTCAGAACCATGAAAATGGCCTTCGATGGCCACAAAGAGGGAAAAGATCAAACTAAAGACAGCGGCTATGCGAAAGGATTTTTTGAAAAATTCTACCTCGTTTCCACGTCGGAGGTGGTAGGCACAGATACCCATGACAAAGAAACCGGCTACGATATAAGCCCCGGGGACCACATGCAAAAACTCAAGCCAACCGAATTTGTTGGTCACTACTCGGGCAAAACTGACCAATTCCGCCCGACCATTCCTTAAGACATAGCCTACTGGATGCTGCATCCAGCCATTGGCCAAGAGGATCCAAAAGGCCGAGACCGTAGAGGCCAAAGCCACCAACCAGATGGACAAGGCGTGTAATTTGGGCGAGAGTTTCTTCCAACCAAAGGCCCAAACAGCGATGAAAGTGGATTCCAAAAAGAAGGCCAGGGTGGCTTCGATGGCCAAGAGCGGGCCGAAGACATCGCCGACGTATTCGGAGTAACGGGACCAATTAGTCCCAAACTGAAACTCTAGGGTGATCCCGGTGACCACTCCCAAGGCAAAATTAATAAGAAAGAGCTTTCCCCAAAACTTGGCCGCCCGTTTGTAATCTTCGTCCCCGGTCTTGACGTAGAGGGTCTCATAGATGGCCGTGAGCACCGAAAGCCCCAAAGTAAGAGGCACGAATATGAAATGAAACATGGTGGCCACGGCGAATTGCAAACGTGAGGCATAGACAATGTCCATTTCTTCCCTCCTTGTTTAGATTCGCCCCTCCGCCCAAACAAGATACGTTTTTCTTCTATTACTTCGGTAATACTGCTATATTTTTAAACCTCTGGCCTTGATTATCTTTTGAGGTCTGCTAGTTAAGCATTAAGACCCTAAAAGGGACACAAAGATGCCGGCACGGGAACATTGGGCCTCAAGGATCGGGTTGATCTTAGCCATGGCGGGAAATGCTGTAGGTTTGGGTAATTTTCTCCGTTTCCCTACTCAGGCGGCTCAAAACGGTGGCGGGGTCTTCATGATCCCCTATATGATTTCCCTGGTCCTCATCGCCATCCCGCTTATGTGGGTGGAATGGGCCATCGGTCGCTACGGAGGAATCCGAGGGCATGGCACCACACCAGCCATTTTTAAACTCCTCTGGAACAATAGGTTGGCCAAATATGTCGGCGTCCTAGGCCTCTTCGTTCCCTTTGTCGTCTCCTGTTATTACGTCTATATCGAGAGCTGGACCTTGGGTTATGCGGTTATGTCCCTCATGGGCATGCTTCCCAAAGTGGCGGCTACCGGAGGCTCCCACGAGGCCTACCTTGCCCCTTACCGCGAATTCCTGACTCATTATACCGGGATGAATAGCGGAGATATCTTTCACCCCTCAACCACCGCCTATTTCTTCTTTATTTCCACCATGGCCTTAAATATCTACGTGCTTCTTAAAGGAATCTCCGGTGGGATAGAAAAATTGGCCAAAATAGCCATGCCCTTACTCTTTTTCCTGGCTGTGGTCCTGATGATCCGAGTCATTACCCTGGAAACCCCTTATGGCAGTGCGGTTCAAGGCTTGAATTTTCTTTGGCAACCAAAATGGAGCGAGATCACCAACCCGCAGGTCTGGCTGGCCGCCGCCGGTCAGGTCTTTTTCACCTTGAGTCTTGGCTTTGGGGCCATCATTACCTATGCCTCTTATCTCAAGCGCAACGAGGATATCACCCTTTCCGCCTTAACCGCCTCGTCTCTTAACGAGCTGGCGGAAGTCATCCTCGGTGGCTCGATCGCCATTCCGGCGGCAGCGGCCTTCTTTGGTGTCGCCGCCGCCCAGACCATCGCCGCCAGCGGGGCCTTCAATCTCGCCTTCGTTAGTCTGCCGGCCATCTTTGCCAATCTCCCGATGGGTCAACTCTTTGGCTTTGTCTGGTTTATTCTTCTCTTTTTTGCCGGTCTTACCTCTTCGGTGGCTATTACCCAACCAGTGGTAGCCTTCCTTCAGGATGAATTCCGTCTCTCCCGAAAGATGTCCGTCCTTTCCACCATGTTTGTCCTCTTCGGCATCGCTCACGTCCCAATCTTTTTATCCGGGGCCTTAGATGAAATGGACTTCTGGGCCGGCACCTTCTTTGTCGTGGTCTTTGCCCTGTGTGAAGTGTTGATCTTCTTCTGGGCCTTTAAGCCTTCGGCGGCCTGGGCAGAGATAAACCGAGGGGGATTCATCAAGCTCCCGCGCATCTTCTTCTTTATCATGCGCTACGTGACCCCAACCTTTTTGGGGGTGATCACCGCCTGGTGGCTCTTTAAGGTGTTGCCGGATTATCTCTCCGAGACCCGTTGGACGGCCTGGGTCACCCGAGAACTCCTCTTGGGTATTATGTTAGTCTTTTGCTTTTTAGTTTATCTTCAGGAAAAAAGGAGGCTTAAATGAAAGGCTCGGCCCTGCTCTTTATGCTCTTCTCCTGGACCTTGGTGACCAATCTCTGTACCTTTTGTTTTACAAGACTCTTCACGGCCCCAACCCCAAAGGAGAAACACAAGGAGAAAGGTGCCTAAAGGGCTCTTTGAACCAAGACCACCTTTGGCCGAACGGCTAAGGCCACAAACTTTAGATCAATTCGTGGGCCAGACCCATCTCCTTGGCCCGGGGAAAATCCTCTCCCGCCTCCTGGCCTCCCAAAAACTCCCCTCTCTCATCCTGTGGGGACCGCCTGGCTGCGGAAAGACGACCTTGGCCAAGATCTTGGCCAAGAGGGTAAGGGCTCATCTGGTCACCCTTTCCGCAGTAGACTCCGGTATAAAAGAGGTGCGCAAAGTGATCGAAGAGGCCCAAAAACGCGCTCGTTTGGGAGGCCAAACCATCCTCTTCATCGATGAAATTCACCGTTTTAACAAGACTCAACAGGACTTTCTCCTCCCTTATGTAGAAAGTGGGGTAATCACCTTAATCGGGGCCACCACGGAAAATCCGTCTTTTAAAGTTATTTCGCCCTTACTCTCCCGGTGTAAGGTCTTGGTTTTAAAACCCCTTTCTCTAAAAGAGATAAAGACCATCCTCAAACGCGCGGTAGAAGAGGAAAAAAAACGCCTTGGCGGAGTCTCTCTTGAGATCGAAGAGGCAGTCTTAGATCTCTTGGCCGAGGCTGCCGAAGGCGATGCCAGGGTGGCCCTTAATTTCTTCGAGGCCTTGGTAGATATCGCCCCTGAACAAGGCCAGGCCAAAAAGATCACCGTTGATCTCCTCAAAGAGGCTGCCTTGGAAAAACCGTTGCTTTATGATCGCGCCGGTGAGGAACACTACAACCTCATCTCCGCCTTTCACAAGAGCCTGCGGGGGAGTGACCCAGATGCAGCCCTTTATTGGTTGGTAAGGATGCTTGAGGCCGGTGAAGATCCGCTCTATATCGCCAGGCGGATGATCGTGGCTGCCTCTGAAGACGTGGGAAACGCCGATCCTCAAGCCTTACTCCTGGCCGTGGCCGCCAAGGAGGCCTTTGAGAGCTTGGGGAGCCCAGAAGGCGAGCTGGCTCTGGCTCAAGCAGCGGTTTACATTGCCTGCGCCCCTAAGAGCAATGCCGTCTATCGTGCTTTAGAGGCTGCACGGGAAGAAGTAAAAAGACACGGGGCCTTACCGGTACCTATGCATTTGAGAAATCCGGAGACAGCCCTGATGCGCGCTCTAGGCTATGGCCGCGGTTACCAATATCCTCATAATTTCCCCGGGGCCATCGTCAAACAAGACTATCTCCCCGAAAAACTAAAGGGCCGAATCTTTTATGAACCCTCTGATCGAGGGTTTGAGAAGGTCTTACGAGAACGCCTGAAGGCCTGGCGAGAAAAATTATCTCGTTAACCAAAAAGACTTGTCAAAACGGCCCTTTTTTCGTATGAGCTAGACATGCCGGTAGAAATAACCAATTTGAGTGGCCAGGACCTCAAACTCTCTTGGTTAAAAGAAAAACTTGCTAAAGCCTTAGAATTTCTGAGACTTACAGATCAGGAAGTCCACATCCTCCTGGTTGATGACCAAGAGATTACCCGTCTAAACACCCTTTATCTAGGGCGCCCTTATCCCACCAATGTCATTTCTTTTCCCCAACGAGAAGGGAGCGGTCCAAAAAATCAGCTCAAACACTTAGGGGACATCGTCATCTCCCTTGATACAGCCCTAAGAGAGGCAAAAGAATACGATCTACCTAAAAAGCATTATCTTCTTGCTCTAGCTATTCATGGCCTCTTGCATCTCTTGGGACATGACCATGAAAAAGGGGCTTATGCCGCTGAGTTGATGGTCAAAAATGAAAGACAATTACTCGAAAAACTGCTCGGCCCGCGCGGTCAAAAATTGGTGAAATTCGTGCAAAGGAGGGAGTATATGCCGGCCAAGTTAGCTGTAAACGTGGACCATGTCGCCACCGTTCGAGAGGCCCGCAAGGTCAACTACCCCGATCCGGTCCATGCTGCCGTCTTGGTAGAACTGGCTGGGGCTCACGGGGTAGTGGTCCATCTGCGCGAGGATCGACGCCATATTCAAGATCGAGATGTGCGGCTTATTCGTGAGATCGTCAAGACCAAGTTGGTCCTGGAGATGGCGGCCACCGAAGAGATGATCAATATAGCCAAAGAAATAAAGCCCAACCAAGTAACCTTGGTCCCTGAAAGACGTCAGGAGATTACCACCGAAGGGGGGCTTAAGGTCAAGGGGAGAATAGCCAAGGTCCGCCAAGCGGTAGAGGAATTAAAAGAGGTGGGGCTTAAGGTGAGTATCTTTATTGATCCAGACCCAGAACAACTCAAAGCCGCAGCCAAG
Source organism: uncultured Thermodesulfobacteriota bacterium (assembly GCA_964551715.1). GTDB lineage: Bacteria > Desulfobacterota > Thermodesulfobacteria > Thermodesulfobacteriales > Thermodesulfatatoraceae > CAZKEG01. The sequence goes on along the minus strand of CAZKEG010000067.1, from coordinate 1,026 downwards.
ACCGGGGCGGACATTGTCGAATTGCATACCGGGCACTACGCCGAAGCCCCGGGACCAGAAGAAATGGAACTGGAGCTGACCCGTCTTGAAGAGGCAGCCAGAGTGGCTAAAGATCTGGGTTTTGAGGTCCATGCCGGCCACGGGCTACATTACGGAAACATCTCTCCGGTAGCAGCCATCCCAGAGATCGAAGAATTCAGTATCGGACATGCCATCGTAGCCCGGGCCATTATGGTAGGCATGGAAAAGGCCGTGCGGGAAATGCTCTGCCTGATCGAAAAGGCCCGTTAAGAGGCCTCCTGAAGCTTGGCCTTTTCTAATCGTTTCAAGGCCTCTTCCAGGCTCATGATCCCTTTGGCCACGGCATAAGCAACGTAGGGATAGACCCTGGGGTCATAGCCTTCCGGACGGGGGAAGAGGCCTTTGGCCCGTAATTTGGCCAACTTGGCCCGCCGGCGACGACGGCGCTCGATTTCCCTCATGCGTTCGATCTTTTTATGTCTGGCCATGTTCCGCCCTCCTCTTCAAGGTTGAGCTGATGCAGTGCGCTAATCCTATAAAAGATAAGCCCTCTTTCGTCAACGCCCTGTTCGATTTATTAAATTTCTAAGTCTCAGATAAAAACGGCTTGTTCTAGAATTCGTCCGTTTTTCCCGCAGGAAAAAAACGGGAACAGAGCCCCGAAACGGCTTAAGCAAGCTCTAAAACATTTCATTGAAAATTTTTCATAAACCGGTAAAAAGCAAGGGAAAGGAGGGAATCATGGAAGAGCTTAAGCTTCTTATCTCAGAGGAAGAAATCAGCAAGAAGGTCAAGGAATTAGCAGAACAGATTAGCAAAGATTATCAAGGCAAATCGGTCATTTTTGTTGGCATTTTAAAAGGTGCTTTTATCTTTTTGGCTGATCTCATCCGTCAAATAAAAGATATTGATTTGGCTATTGATTTTGTAAGATTAGCCAGCTATGGAACCAGCGATACCTCCTCCGGCCAAGTCCAAATTACCAAAGATATAGAACTTCCTTTG
>CAZKEG010000066.1:2339-7361 GCA_964551715.1 uncultured Thermodesulfobacteriota bacterium | reverse complement strand
GGGGTGCCGATCCTGTGAATTAGCCTGTGCTGTGGCCCATTCTAAGGCGGGTGAACTCTTGGCCACGGTGTTGGCTGGAGAGCGTCCTCGAAAACGTATCTATGTAGAGCCTACCGAAAGACAGGCTGTTCCCGTGGTATGCCGGCATTGCGAAAAGGCTCCTTGCCTTACGGTTTGCCCCACCGGAGCCATTTTCCGAAAGGGACCAGGAGAGCCGGTGCTCATCGATCTTTCACTTTGTATCGGTTGTCGTTCGTGTTATCTGGTCTGCCCTTTTGGGGTAATCGAATTTGTTCCGGAACTGGGCACGGCTATCAAGTGTGATCTATGTCATCCTCGAGCAAAGCCAGCTTGTGTGGAGGCCTGTCCCACCGGAGCCCTTTCCTTTGAGGAGCCAGAAGCGGTGGTCAAGGTAAGAAGACGAGAAACGGCGAGGGACTTAACCGAAGTCGTTAGCTCTAACTAAGGATCGGATCACCCTAAAAGCGTTGGTTTTTGATTTTAATTAATCCAAGGAGAGAGGACTATGGGACGTACCTTGACCATTGATCCCGCTGCTCAGGAGATGATCACCAAGGCCCGGCAACAAGGGCTTGAACTTATTTGGGATCGTTTAGAGGTCCAACAACCGCAGTGTGGTTTCGGACAATTAGGGCTTTGTTGTCGGCACTGCGTCATGGGCCCCTGTCGGATTGATCCCTTTGGTCACGGTGCGCAGAAGGGAGTCTGTGGAGCCACGGCAGACACGTTGGTGGCTCGACACCTCTTGCGCATGATCGCCGCCGGAGCGGCTGCCCATTCAGACCATGGCCGACGCCCGGCTATGCTCCTGCTGGAGGTAGCCACCGGCCAGAATACTAACTACCGCCTAACTGATACCGAAAAGCTCCTCTCCGTTGCCCGGAGATTGGGCCTGGAGACCGAAGGCAAGGAACCGACCGAGATCGCCGCTGAATTGGCCCGAAAGGCCTTAAATGACTACGGCAAACAGGATTCTTCTCCCCTTTCTTTTCTCAAGGCCTATGCCCCTCGAAAGCGCCAAGAACGTTGGTTGAAACTAGAAAAAGAACTCTTCCAAAAGACCGAGGCCTTTATGGGTATCGTCCCCCGAAATATCGACCGGGAAATAGTGGACATCATGCACCGGACCCATATGGGAGTAGATCATGACCCGGTCTCTTTGTTGCTCCAAGGTGTTCGATGCGCCCTGGGTGACGGTTGGGGAGGGTCGCTTATCGCCACCGAGTTTCAAGATATCCTCTTCGGCACCCCGCGGCCAAGGCATATCTTGGCCAACCTGGGAGTGCTTAAAGAAGAGATGGTCAACGTGGTGGTTCATGGTCACGAGCCCATCCTTTCGGAGATGATCGTCACCGTGGCCAATAACCCAGAAATGCAGGCCAAGGCCCAGAGCCAAGGGGCAAAGGGCATAAACGTGGTCGGCCTTTGTTGTACAGGCAACGAAATCCTGATGAGGCAAGGGGTCTCTATTGCTGGAAACGAACTCCATTCTGAGCTGGCGGTGGTCACCGGGGCGGTGGAGGCCATGGTCGTGGATGTCCAGTGTATTTATCCTGCTTTGGCCGAGCTTTCGCGCTGCTTTCACACAAAATTCATTAGCACTAGTGATCAGGCCCGTTTCCCAGGAGCCATACACATCCAGTTTGAAGAAGCCAACGCTAAAGAAGTAGCCGAACAGATCATTGAATTGGCCATCGAGAATTTTCCTAACCGAGACAAAGATCGGGTCAAGATCCCTGACGTCCGCGAAGAGGCGGTGGTGGGCTTTAGTGCCGAGGCCATCCTTCCCGCCCTTGGTGGTTCACCTCGGCCTCTGATCGAGGCCATCACCTCCGGGAAGATCAAGGGGGTGGCTGGCATCGTCGGATGCAATAATCCTAAGGTGGTCCAGGATTCCTTCCACATAAACCTCGCCCGCGGACTCATGGCCCGAGACATCTTGGTGGTAGGAACGGGTTGTTGGGCCATCGCCGCGGCCAAGCATGGTCTCATGAACGAAAAGGCCCTTTCTTTCTGTGGAGAAGGCCTGCGTTCGGTGTGCGAGGCCTTGGGTATTCCTCCGGCCCTTCACATGGGTTCTTGTGTGGATTGCAGTCGAATGCTGGTCCTCCTCGGATGTATTGCCGATGAACTTGACTGCGATATTTCGGACCTCCCGGTGGTCGGATCTGCCCCGGAGTGGACCACGGAAAAGGCGGTCTCCATCGGGGTCTATTTTGTGGCCTCGGGCGTTCCGGTCCATCTATGGCCGGTACCACCTGTCCTCGGTAGCCCTACGGTGACCAAGATCCTTACCGAAGAATTAAAACCCCTTCTGGGCGGCTGGTTCTGGGTAGAAGGTGATGTCTCGCGGTGCATAGAGCAGATGGAGGCCATCATCCTCGAACGCCGTCATGTCCTTGGAATCTAGTCTGGAACAGTTTCTGAAAGACCTTCCTCGCGGGCCGGAAGGGATCCTTCCGGCCCTGCAATATTTTCAACACCGAGAGGGATATATCCCTCGAAACGCCATAGAAAGAATAGCCCGAGAATTAGGAGTACCTTTGGTGCGGGTCTTTGCCCTGGCCACTTTTTATCGTCGGTTCTCCCTTTTTCCTCGGGGGAAACACCACTTAGAGATCTGTTTGGGCACCGCTTGTCATGTGCAAGGTGGTCTGAAATTGTTACAGGCGGTGGTCAGAGAGTTTCGGTTAACTCCGGGGCTTGTCCCCGGCACTTATTTTCATCCCGAAAAGGTCCTTTCGGTGGAGACCGTCCGGTGCCTCGGGTGTTGTAGCCTCGGGCCGGTGGTAAGGTTTGACGGCCAAATCCAAGGAAAGATGGCCCCAAGAGAACTGATAGATCTCCTCAAAGAGAGGATATGAGGTCTTTGGAAAGACTCAGGCAAGATGGTTTAAAGAGATTACTCGAGACCCCTTGGGTGGCAGTGGGGATGGCCAGTTGCGGCTTGGCGGCTGGGGCCAAGGCGGTCTTTGACGCCATTTCAGAGTTAGCCAAAGGAGATCTTTTGATCCGTAAGGTGGGTTGTCTTGGAGACTGTTTTCGGGAGCCCATCCTTATGGCCCATCTTCCCGGAAGGCCAATCCTCCTTTTCCAAAAAGTATCGCCGGAGAAGGCCCAAGAGATACTCCTCCGTTTAAAACAAAACGAACTCCCTCTGGACCTGGCCTACGCCCAGATCTCTTCTTGGAAAAAGATCCTTTCTGGGGGATCGTTGGTTTTCGGTTCCCCTTTTCCCGGCCTGCTTCTTTTTGAAGAGGATCCTTTTTTCGGGCCTCAGGTGCGCCTAATCTTGAGGGCAGCAGGGCTTATCGAACCAATTAATCTAGCGGAATATGTGGCCTTAGACGGCTTTGCGGCTCTGGAAAAGGCTCTATCTATGCCTCCTGAAGCCGTCATATCGGAGGTGAAGGCCTCTGGCCTCCGTGGACGAGGCGGGGCTGGTTTCCCTACCGGGATCAAATGGGCTCTTGCCCGAGGGCAAAAGGCTCAGTCGCGCTATGTCATTTGTAATGCGGATGAGGGAGACCCTGGGGCCTACATGAATCGCAATGAACTGGAAAGCGATCCTTTTATGATCATTGAGGGGATGATTATCGGGGCTTACGCCATCTCCGCCAAAGAGGGTTTTATCTATGTGCGCGATGAGTACCCACTGGCGGTTAAAAGATTGGAAGAGGCCATTTCTGTGGCCTATGCCCATGGTCTTTTGGGTCAAAATATCCTGGGCTCTGGATTTTCCTTTGATCTCCGCCTGGTCAAAGGGGGTGGGGCCTTTGTCTGCGGGGAAGAAACGGCCCTTATTGCTTCGATCGAAGGCCGGCTGGGTCGCCCATGCCCTCGCCCGCCTTATCCCGTAGAAAGAGGGCTCTGGGGAAAACCTACGGTGATCAACAATGTGGAGACCTGGGCCAATATTCCCTTTATCGTGGTTCGCGGTGGAGAATGGTTTAAAACTTTCGGCACCGAGGATAACACCGGAACCAAGGTCTTTTCCGTCGTAGGTAAGCTAAAGAGGGTGGGGCTTGTTGAGGTTCCCTTGGGATTTTCCATGCGTAAACTCCTCTTTGAGATTGCTGGTGGTCCCCTTCCAGGTCGAAGACTTAAGGCCGTTCAAACCGGAGGGCCTTCAGGCGGGTGTCTACCGGAAAGTCTTTTTGATCTCCCTATAACTTACGAAAGCCTTAAGGCCTATGGATCAATCATGGGCTCAGGGGGCCTCGTGGCCCTGGATGATCAGACTTGCATGGTGGACATGGCCCGCTATTTCCTGAGCTTCACCATGGAAGAATCCTGCGGAAAGTGTCTCCCTTGTCGGGAAGGTTTGTATCAAATGTGGCGCATCTTAGGAGAGATTCAAAAGGGAAAAGGACGAGCCGAAGACTTAGAAACCTTGGAGAATTTGGCCTACGTGGTCTCTAAATCCTCACTTTGTGGCCTAGGGATGACGGCTCCCAATCCGGTCTTAACTACCTTGCGCTACTTTAGAGAGGAATACCAGGCCCATCTTCAAGGCTCTTGTCCGGCAGGGGTCTGTTTTCAGACATGAATCAGGAAGAAGTAGAAATTTATATCGATGGACGCAAATATATCGCTCAGGTCGGGAGACCGCTTCTTGAAGTGGCCTTAAAAGCCGGGATCGATATTCCCCATCTGTGTTATCATCCGGCGCTCTCGCCGTATGGGGCCTGTCGCCTCTGTCTGGTACGAGAGGTAGAAACAGGTCGAATATTGGCCTCCTGTACTCTGCCGGTGAGAGATGGTCTTTCGGTGATAAGCGAAGATGAAGAACTCTTTCATCTAAGGCGCACCCTCTTAGAACTCTTGGCGGCCATGGCCCCAAAGGCCAAGGGTCTTTCTGAGCTTTATGAACGGTACCAGGTCAATCCCACTAGATTTTTCCGCCGAGAACCTCAAAATGCCTGTATCCTTTGTGGTCGATGCATTCGCGTTTGTAACGAGGTCCTTGAACGAGGGGTCCTAGAGTTTGCCTTTCGTTCC
>CAZKEG010000066.1:0-2329 GCA_964551715.1 uncultured Thermodesulfobacteriota bacterium | reverse complement strand
TGGAACCTTCCTCAGAATGTGTCGGTTGCCTGGCCTGTGAAAGCCTCTGTCCTACGGGGGCGATTAGTGTGCTTTACACCGAAGAGAAATTGACTATTAAGGGCCTTTATGGAACCAGCCATCGAATCTTGCGGTGTAAGGAGTGTGGGAAACCTTTGACTACGGAAGGACAAATCAAAGAGCTGGGCCTTGAGGCAAGACTTTGTTCCTCCTGCCGCCGCAAGCAGGAAGCCAACCGCTGGGCCTCGCTTCCATAGGTTGAAGGTAAAATTCGCCTTTCTAACCATCAGGTTCGAAGTTTAAGGACAGCCTTGTAAGGCCCGGAGGAGATATGCTTTTTGATCCCGGATTGGATAATCAAAAAATGCGATTAATATGAGCAGCCAACACTCGATCAGATGAACGAAAAGATTAGATTAAACAAATTTTTAGCCCGGGCTGGGGTGGCTTCGCGCCGAAAGGCTGATGAGTTGATTAGGTCCGGTCGGGTCAAAATAGACGGAAAGGTGGTCACTGATTTGGGGCTGAAAATAGACCCTGAAAAACAACGGGTAGAAATAGATGGCCGACCGTTAAGACTTGAGCCCAAGGTCTACTATCTCTTCTACAAACCCACTGGCTATCTCACCGCCCTTTCCGATCCCCACGGACGGCCTACCATAAAGAAATTTTTGAAGAAGATCCCCTATCATGTTTTTCCGGTGGGAAGACTGGATAAAGACACCGAAGGACTACTCCTGCTAACCAATGACGGAGAGTTGGCCCATCGGCTCTTACATCCCCGACACGGAATGATGAGGGTCTATCAAGCCCAGGTCAAAGGACATCCTCAGGAGCCGCTTCTCAAAAGGCTTCTTCAAGAAGGGATCAAGGTCGAGGGCCGAAGGATTTGGCCCAAGGCCATCAAATTGTTAGGCAAGACCAAGGAGACTACCACCTTTGAGGTCACCGTAGGTGAAGGACGCAAACGAGAAGTAAGAAAATTGTTTGCCGCTATAGGCCACCCGGTGATCAAGCTAAAACGGATAAGATTTGGCCCTCTAAGCCTTACCGGGCTTAGGATCGGCGAGATCAGACCCCTAACCCTTAAGGAACTAAAGGCCTTAAAGAGAGCCTGTGGTCTACCTTAGACGTTCTTCCCAGGCTGCTTTGAGCCTAAAATAGACCTCCTCCGGGACAAAAAGAGAACCCTTCCCCACCCCGAGCTTTATCTCAGGTTTATTGGCTCCGTGAAAATCACTCCCCCCGGTGACCAACAAATTATATTTACGAGCCAATTCCAGACAGAAGGCCGTGTATTCCGGAGAATGATCCGTGTAATAGGCCTCGATGGCGTCAAGGCCTTTCTGTTTGAGGTAGGCTACGTATTTTTCCAGTTCTTGGTTAGAGAGTTTGAGATAATAGGGGTGGGCCAGAGAGGTAAGCCCTTTGGCCTCATGGATGAGTTCTATGGCCTCTTCAGGGTCAAGCCTTGCCTTAGGTACATAGGCTGCGGCCCCTTTGGCCAGGTAACGACTAAAGGCCTCGTCGGTGTCTTTGACTATTCCTTTATCTACCAAGACCTTGGCTATGTGCGGACGCCCGATCTCACCGCCGCCGGAAACCGCTAGCACCTCCTCCCAGGTGATGGGGACTCCCAAATCCTTGAGCTTAGCGATCATTTTTTGGTTGCGTGAGGCCCGGGCCTCTTTAAGCTTAGCAAGGGTTTTGGTCAAGATATTCTCTTGATAGTCAATGAAATAACCCAGCAAATGAAAATGCCCTGGGCCTTCAAACTTGACGCTGATTTCGATTCCCGGGACAAAGGCTAAACCAACGCTCTTGGCCTCGGCCTCTGCCTCGGCCAAGCCGTCAATGGTGTCATGATCAGTCAAGGCCAAAGCAAGCAGATCTATTTCTTTAGCTAGATTTACCAATTCTTTGGGAGAGAAACTCCCGTCAGAAGCGGTAGAATGGGTATGTAAGTCGACCCCTTTACTCATCATGAACTCCTGCTTAACTTGACTTTATTCCCGGCTAAAAGGTAGAAAGATAATAATCTTTATCATAGGAGGGTATCATGGCCGAGATCAAAAACATCCTTTTCCCTTTAGATTTTTCTAGTGTCACCGAAAAGATACTTCCTTATGCCCGTTACCTGGCGGAAAAACTAAATACCAAACTTTACCTACTCTTTGTAGTGGAAGATTTTTCTAAGTATGCCAATTTTTACGTTCCTCATAGTGCCCTAGACAATATTGAAGCGGAAATGATGGAAGCAGCTAAGAAAAAGATGGAAAATTTTGTAGAGGATCACCTTTCAGACTTTTCCAATCTGGAAACCATCATC
>CAZKEG010000065.1:0-7392 GCA_964551715.1 uncultured Thermodesulfobacteriota bacterium | reverse complement strand
ACGTCCTACTCATCTGGTCCAGTGGCTGCGGTTTCATACCCCAGCCCTTTTGGTCGTCGTCAGTGAAGACCTAAAGCAGGCCAAGATCCTCTTTAAAATCTTAGATACCGTGCCTATCGCTGAAAGGCGAGAGATCTTTACCGTCTGGGTCTCTCCTCAAGTCCGGACCATGGACCCGCGTACAGCCCTGCTTAACAGCCTAAATCTGGTGGTCAATACCAGCGATCTTCCTCGTTTCTCAGAGATATACGAAAAATCAAAGAAATTGTGGGATGGGTTTTACGCTCCCTTTCGCCAGGCCCAGACCCAGATAGAAAAAGAACTCTAACTCAAAGGCCTTGCCTAACTTTTACCCGAGCCTTACCTGTATGGCAGAATCTCAAACAGAGGAGGGAGATATGCAGATCAGGAAGGCCGTTCTTCCGGTGGCTGGATTGGGAACCCGGTTTTTACCAGCGACTAAGGCCATCCCCAAAGAGATGCTTACGGTGGTTGATCGCCCGACCATTCAATATATCGTCGAAGAGGCGGTCAATTCCGGGGTAAGTCAGATCATCTTGGTCACTGCGGCGGGTAAAGAGGCCATTGCCAATCACTTCGATTATTCTTACGAACTGGAGGCCTATCTTGAGGCCAAAGGGAAAAAAGACCTCTTAGAAGAAGTAAAACGGGTGACTGAACTCATCGAAGATATCGTCACTGTGCGCCAAAAAAAACCCTTGGGCCTTGGACACGCCATCTTTGTCACTAGACACGTGGTGGGAGATGAACCCTTTGCCGTGCTTCTAGGTGACGACCTGGTCGATGCCGAGGTCCCCTGTCTTAAGCAAATGATCAAGGTGTTTGAAGAATTTAAAGGTCCGGTCCTTGCCGTACAAAAGGTACCCAAAGAAGAGGTCTCCCGTTACGGGATTGTCGTTGGAGAGAAGGTCGCTGATCGGGTCTATCGCATCAGGGACATGAAAGAAAAGCCCAGGCCAGAAGAAGTAGATTCTGATCTGGCCATCATCGGGCGTTATATTCTTATCCCAGAAATCTTTGATTATTTGTCCAAGACTAAACCCGGGGTCGGGGGAGAAATCCAGCTCACCGATGCCCTGGCGGCCTTGAAAGATGACCATCCGGTTTATGCTTACGAATTTGAAGGCACACGTTATGATGCCGGTGATAAATTTGGGTTCATGCAGGCGGTGGTAACCTTTGCCCTTAAACACCCAGAACTCGGACAGAGGTTCAAAGATTACCTCAAAGAAAAGGTCAAAGAACTCTGATCTTGCTTATCAGGGGAAGGCGACCATAGAGGTTGCCCTCCCCTTACCCTTAGATCCCCTCTCTTATCAAACAAAAGAGATTATCACACCTGGGGTGCGGGTGGTCGTCCCAGTAAAGACCCGCCGCCTGATCGGGCTTGTGGTCGATTCCCAACCCGGGTGTGAATCCGATCTTAAGCCGATCGAAGAGATCCTTGACGAAAACCCCATCGTTCCCGAAGGACTCTTAGAGTTCTTAAACTGGGTCTCTTCTTATTACCTGGTCCCCTTGGGAAAGGTGATCAAAACAGCCCTTCCCCCCGGTTTCTTGAAACAAGGCAGCCAAACCGGAATAGATTCCTCAGACTCCGAAACGAGTATCTCCGGAAAAGAATCCATAACCCTTTTTGAGACCGAAATTCTTCACCGATTGGGTCTTGATGAGGAAGGGTTTAAGGTAAGCATTTGGGCTGAACCACAACCGGAAAGACGGTGGGAATTATTCTGTCAAGCCGCGACGTGGGCCTTACAAAGGGGCTTAAGCACCTTGATCTTGGTCCCAGAGATCATCGATCTGGAGACCCTAAAGGGACCCTTAGAGAAGGCCTTCGGGTCGCGACTCTTGGTCTATTCAAGCCTCTTTTCCCCCAAGAAACGACAAGAGGCCTGGTTAAAGGCCCTTTCTCCCGAAGCAAAAGTGGTCCTTGGGACCAGATCGGCTGTATTTCTTCCCTTACCCAATCTCGGTCTGGTGGTGGTCGAGAAGGAATACTCTTCTTCCCATCGCCAGGAAGAGGGGTTGCGTTATCAGGCCCGGGACTTGGCCTTGATGCGGGCCAAACAAGCCGGGGCCAAGGTCCTTTTGACCGGTCGTCTGGTAAGCGTGAGATCTTATTACTTGGCTGCTAAAAAACGCTATTCCTGGCTGGCTCCCTTAAAGAAACAAAGAGACAAGCGCCTTGAGGTGGTCGATCTTTCTGGACGAAGAGGTTATTTCTCGCCTCGTCTCTTAAACGCCATTAAGATGGTCTTAGCCAAAGGACAAAGGGCCTTTCTTTTTTTGAATCGCCTCGGTTTTTCTCCGGTGCTCACCTGTGAAGAGTGCGGTTACCTTTGGGAATGTCCGAATTGCAAATTGACCTTGACTTATCATCGTGATCAAGGGGTTTTGCTCTGCCATTGGTGCCGTTATACCCAACCGGCCCCGCCGATCTGTCCAAATTGCGGTACCGGGGAACTCAAATTCCTCGGTGCCGGAACTGAACGTATCGAAGAGGTGCTCCAGCGTCTTTTCCCCAAGGCCAAAATCCTACGGGTGGATAGTAGAACTTTAAAGGGAAAAAGAGATCTGATCAGGCTCAAAAAAGAGGCTAGCCAAGCGAATATTTTGGTGGGGACTAGGCTCATCAAGCGCCTCGGGCGCATAGAAAATCTCAGCCTAATCGGGATAGTCCTGCTTGACCTTGGGCTCAAATTTCCCCATTTCCTGGCGGCTGAACGGACGCTTGAGGTCTTGATCGAGCTTTTAGAGTTCTTATCCCCTAATCAAGGGCGTTTTATCATTCAGACCAGACACCCTGAGCATTATCTCTTAAGGGCCCTTTCCTCCGGAGATTATCAATCCTTTTATCGTGAAGAATTAAGGAGAAGGGCCGCCCTTTCCTTTCCTCCTTTTAGCCGTTTGGCCCTGTTAGAATTCAGGGGAAAAGATGAAAAACAAGCGGAAGAGGCCGTTTTTTGGGCCCGAGAAATCCTTAAAGGAGAGGAGGTAGAAACCCTCGGGCCGGTAAAGGTCCCTCTTTATCATTTAAAGGGCCTTTATCGATGGCATTTATTGGTAAAGGCCAAGAATTTCGGCCTCTTACAAACGACTTTGCAACGCCTTAAAGGGGTTTCCGATAGGCTTCCCAAAGGAGTACAATTAATGATAGAGATAGATCCAGAGGAGATGCTTTAATCTCTTGCCAAGAATAACGGGCATCAGTAAGATGCATTGAAGATGGACGATGATAAATTTTTGCCTTCTTATGGAAGGTATAAAAACAGCAAAAGCAGGTTTTCAGGAGAGAGAATGGTTTCACCCCGTTTAGGCACCCACAGCAGGGGCGTCACCCGTTCTTCCAAACAGGCCTTGATCAACTTCGATCTCAAACCCGAGGAGCTTGAGGCCTACCTTGACGAGTATCTGGTCGGGCAACAAGAGGCCAAGGCCATTTTGGCCACCAAGATGTGTACTCATTTCCATCGGGTTCGTTACATGCTCGAGCGCGGGGGGCGCTTTAATGACACCGGGTTTATCAAAAACAACATTATCATGATCGGCCCCACCGGAGTGGGTAAGACCTACATGGTCAAATTGGTGGCCAATCGTCTCGGAGTCCCCTTTGTCAAGGGTGACGCCACTAAGTTCAGTGAAACCGGATATGTCGGTGGAGACGTAGAAGACCTCATCCGCGACTTGGTCCACGAGGCCGATGGTGATATCGAACGGGCAAGGTTTGGCATCGTCTATCTCGATGAGATAGACAAGATTGCCTCAAGCGGTCATCTCATTGGCCCTGATGTCTCGCGTACCGGGGTACAAAGGGCCCTTTTAAAACCCCTTGAGGAGACCGAGGTTGAACTCCGTGTCCCTCACGATCCCGTAAGCCAGCTTGAGGCCATCGAATATTATCGGCGCACCGGTCAACGTAAACGCCAGACCATCAACACGCGTTACATACTCTTTGTGGTAAGCGGGGCCTTCAACGGGCTTGAAGAAATTATCAAAAAGCGCCTCCACAAACAGGGCCTTGGCTTTATGGCGGAGGTGGCCTCTAAAAAAGATGTTCAGGTCAATTATCTTCGTTTTGTGAGGACCGAAGACCTCATCGAATATGGCTTTGAGTCTGAGTTTGTCGGGCGTCTGCCGGTCATTGCCGTCTTTGATCCCCTAACTATAGAGGAACTCTATCTAATTCTTTGCAACCCCAATAGCCCGGTGATCGTCAATAAAAAACGTGATTTCCGGGCCTATGGAATAGACGTAGTCTTTGAAGACGCTGCCCTCAAGCGAGTGGCCGAGTTGGCTGAGGCGGAAAAGACTGGGGCCAGGGCCTTGGTGAGGGTGCTTGAACGCGCCTTAGTCGCCTTTGAGAAACGCCTTCCCACCTTGGGTCTTTCCTTTTTAGTGGTCTCTGAAGAGTTGATAAACGACCCTAAGGGAGTCCTTGAGACCATCGAGGCCAATCCTCATGCCCCGGAACTTGAGGCCCGCTATCTAAGGGCCTTAGAGGAGGAACGAAAACGGATCCAGAGATTCATCCTTGAACGGGAGGAAATTTTTTATAAGGCCTATGGCCTTAAACTAAGCCCGGCTCGGGTTGATCTGGCCATCGAGATCCACCGCCGGGAAGACTTAGATCTACATCAGGCCGTTGAAGAACTCTGCCTCTTGCTTCGGCAGATCAAAAACTACGAACGGAGCTTTGAACGACGAACCGGGTTTAAGGTCATCTTTTCCGAAGAGGCGGTAGATCGCATCCTGAAACACGTCCTCGAAATAGACCAGGGGGTCTATGCCTATTGTGACCGTATCGTCAACCTCTTAGAGTATGGCTTGCGTTTGGTAAACGAAAGGACCGGGCAGGGGCGTTTTGTCCTTCCGCCTGAGGCCATTGATTCCCCGGAACTTTATCTAAATCGTCTAGTCCGTAGGACTTACGCCTCCACTTAAACCCATGGAAAGGAAAAAGATACTCCTAGCAGTAGCAAAAGGTCTGGCTATTGATTTAGAAAAGATGGTCCGGGAATTGGGTTTTGACATCGTCCAGGCCAAGGACGGTCAAGAGGTCCTTGACTTGGCCCGAGAGGAAAAACCACGGCTTATCATCCTTGAAAGGAATATACCTATTCTTGACGGAATGTCGGTCACCGTACTCCTTAAGGATCACCCTGAGACCAAGGGCATTCCCATTATTGCTGTCTGTGAAGGAAAATGCCTTCAAGATCAAGAAAAGGCCCAAGATGCTGGGTGTGACGCCTATCTCAATCGCCCGGTAAGCTTTGTCGAACTCAAGGCCACCATCAATAAATACATTAAGGTGAGGTGAAAAAGAGTGATCGGTATTTCTAAACTCTACTGTGGTACGATCGAGGCTTCCGACCCACTGCGGTATGGCCGGAGGGCTAAGGACCTTCCTTCTCATTTGCTCCAGTTTTCCAAGGATAAAAAGCCGGTTGTGGTCTGGAATGTGACTAAACGCTGCAATCTTCGCTGTATTCATTGCTATGCCTATGCCACACCCAAGGCTGACCCCAACGAATTGACCACCAAAGAAGGAATGGCCTTGATCGAAGACCTGGCCCAGTTCGGTTGTCCGGTGATCCTCTTCTCCGGCGGGGAGCCGCTCATGCGAGAAGACATCCTTGATCTTATTCACAAGGCGGTCTCCCTCAAGATACGCGCTGTGCTTTCTACCAATGGCATCCTGATTGATCGGGCCTTGGCCAAGGAATTAAAGAAATTAGGGCTTTCTTATGTAGGCATCAGCATCGACGGAATGGAAGAGGTCCATGATCGTTTTCGAGGGGTAAAAGGGGCCTTCTCCAAGGCCTTACAGGCGGTTGAAAACTGCCAGGCAGAAGGGATCAAAGTAGGACTTCGTTTCACCATTAACCGCTTGAATGCCCAAGAGATCCCTAGAGTCTTTGACCTAGTTGAAGAAATGAAGATCCCACGGATTTGCTTTTATCACCTGGTCTACGCTGGTCGGGGCACAAAATTGATGAAAGAAGACCTAAACCACAAAGAGACCCGCTATTGGGTAGACTATATCATTGACCGGACCAAGGAGCTTCACGACAAAGGCCTTAAGGTCGAAGTCCTCACCGTAGACAATCACGCCGATGGCCCGTATCTCTATCTGCGTATGAAGCGTGAGGGAAACCCCCGGGCCGAAGAGGTCCTTGAACTCTTGCGCATGAACGGCGGCAACAATTCCGGAGTAGGCATCGGCTGCGTCTCTTGGGATGGGTCAGTCCATGCCGACCAATTTTGGCGTCATTATTCCTTTGGCAACGTCCGTGAGCGGCCTTTTAGCGAGATCTGGATGGACACCTCTGACCCGCTTATGGCCAAGCTCAAGGACAAGAAGAAATACGTCAAAGGTCGCTGTGCCAAGTGTCGTTTCTTAGACTGTTGCGCCGGGAACTTCAGGGTTCGGGCGGAGGCAGCCACAGGGGACCTCTGGGCCCCGGACCCGGCCTGCTACCTTACCGATGAGGAGATCGGTATCGCCTAAGGCGAATTTTTTCGAAGACCTTTCCAAAGACGTCAAGGAGGTGTGCGGTGGCTAAGATCGAACGGGCTTTGATCAGTGTTACCGATAAGACTGGGGTGGCTGATTTGGCCAAGGCCTTACATGAAATGGGGGTTGAGATCATCTCTACCGGTGGAACGGCAAGGGTCATCCGGGAGGCCGGGATACCGGTGACCGATGTCTCTGAAGTGACTGGGTTCCCGGAGATGCTTGATGGCCGGGTAAAGACCCTGCACCCCAAAGTTCACGGCGGTATCCTGGCCATCCGCGCCAATGAAACACACATGAAACAGTTGGCCGAACACGGGATCAAGACTATCGATTTGGTGGTGGTCAATCTTTACGCCTTTGAAAAGACGGTGGCTAGCGGGGCCAGCCTCGAAGAGGCCATCGAAAATATCGACATCGGTGGACCTACCCTCTTGCGGGCTGCGGCCAAGAACTTCCGTGACGTGACCGTAGTGGTTGATCCGAGTGATTATCCCAAAATCCTTGAAGAAATGCGGGCTAACAACGGTGAGACCACCCTTAAGACCAGGTTTGAACTAGCCCGCAAGGTCTTTGAGACTACCAGTAAATATGATACGGCCATCGCTAATTATCTACGTGAGATAGATCCTGCCTCGGTGAAATGATCTGCGTCTCTATTGCGGAGCAGGAAACAGAAGCCGCCCTTGAGACCTTAAAGGAAGCTTCAAGGGTGGCTGAAATGGCTGAAATACGCCTTGATGCCTTAAAAAAACCGACGGTAGAGCCCTTCCTTTCCTCAAGTGAAATTCCGCCCCTGTTTACCTTTGGCGATCCGACGGAAGGAGGATTTTCGCCGACCGCTGTGGAAGAAC
>CAZKEG010000064.1:0-7410 GCA_964551715.1 uncultured Thermodesulfobacteriota bacterium | reverse complement strand
TGCCTGTCAGGTAACCAACCCGCCAATCGATCCCCTGCGCGAACCCATGGAACTACGCACCTATCTCGGGCCAAAGCCTGATCGACTGGAGGTGGAACTAGACGATGAAGGTCGTGATCGGCTAAAGACTAAACTAGGGCCCTGGATCAAACTCGAAGTTCCGATCATGTTTGCCGCCATGTCTTATGGGGCCATCAGTCTCCACGTCCACCAGGGGCTGGCCCGGGCGGCCAAGGAACTAGGTACTTTATACAATACCGGTGAAGGAGGGCTTCACGCCTCTCTTTATCAATACGGCTCAAATACCATCGTCCAATGTGCCTCCGGGCGTTTTGGTCTACACGTAGATTACCTGAATGCCGGAGTGGCTATCGAGATCAAGATCGGCCAAGGGGCCAAGCCCGGCATCGGGGGGCATCTCCCCGGGGAGAAGGTCACCGAAGAGATTTCAAAGACTAGGATGATCCCTGTAGGCTCAGACGCCTTGTCTCCGGCCCCGCATCATGACATTTACTCCATTGAGGACTTACGGGGCCTGATCTATGCCCTTAAGGAGGCCACGGAATATAAAAAACTCGTCTTCGTAAAGATTGCCGCCGTGCACAACGCCCCGGCCATTGCCTCGGGTATCGTCCGGGCTGGGGCAGACGTGGTCGTCCTTGACGGACTTCGTGGTGGCACTGGGGCGGCGCCAACCATGTTCCGTGACTATGTCGGTATCCCCATTGAATTGGCCTTGGCCGCGGTGGATCAACGCCTGCGCGAGGAGGGTATCCGTAACCAGGCCTCTTTGGTCATCTCTGGAGGTATCAGGTGCAGCGCCGACGTGGTAAAGGCCATCGCCCTTGGGGCAGATGCGGTCTACATCGGTACTCCGGCCCTCATTGCCTGCGGATGTACTATGTGCCAACGCTGTTTCACCGGTAAGTGCCCCTGGGGTATTGCCACCAACAATCCGGAACTGATCAAACGCCTTGATCCAGATACGGCCTTTGAAAAGATCTACAACTTGGTCCATGGTTGGGCCCATGAAATCCAGGAATTACTCGGGGCCATGGGGTTAAACTCCATCGAGAGTCTGCGGGGCAATCGTGATAAACTTCGGGCCGTAGGCTTAAACGAGACAGAACTCAGAATCCTGGGTGTAAAACACGCGGGAGAGTAAATATGGATATTTTCTTACCCAATAAAGAGATTTCGGGTTGCGGTCTTTCAGGGATTATCAACCGGAAGGGTGAGCTGATCAAAGGTGAGGTCGTCATCGAATCCATCTGTAATCAACGGGAACGCGGAAACGGCCTAGGGGCAGGTTTTGCCGCCTATGGCATCTATCCAGAGTTTAAGGATTATTACTGCCTGCATATCATGGCCGATCACAAACGCGCCTTAAAGGAAGTAGAAGAAATCCTATCGCACCGGTGCTACCTGGTCCATCAGGAGCGTATCCCCACTCGTCCCACTCCTGGGATCGAGAGTCCGCCGCGTTTCCGGCGCTATTTTGTCAAGCCGCGTTACGAAGGAGAATTGCGTGACCTCTGTGAAGGCACCATCGACGAAGACGACTACATGGTTGAACTGGTCATGCGCATCAATACCGACGTCTCCGGGGCCTACGTGATCTCCTCCGGACGAAACATGGGGGCCTTTAAAGGGGTGGGTTTCCCCGACCAGATCGCCAATTTCTTTCGCCTAGAAGAATATTCCGCCTATATCTGGACGGCCCATAATCGTTTCCCCACCAACACTCCTGGCTGGTGGGGTGGGGCCCACCCTTTTACCATCCTTGACTGGTCCATTGTCCACAACGGCGAGATCTCTAGCTACGGCACCAATCGCCGGTATCTGGAGATGTTTGGCTATCACTGTACGCTACTTACCGACACCGAGGTGGTGGCCTATCTCCTGGATCTCCTGATCAGACGGCACCGCCTTCCTATCGAGGTGGCTTGTACGGCCTTGGCCCCACCTTTCTGGTCAGAGATCGAACGCATGGAAGAACCGGAAAAGAGTCTTTACACCGCTGTCCGGGCGGTATATGGAGCAGCCATGCTAAACGGCCCCTTTGCCATCTTGTTTGCTTATAACGGTGGCTTGGTCGGCTTAAATGATCGAGTCAAACTCAGGCCTTTGGTAGCGGCCAGAAAGGGTGATTTCTATTACATGGCCAGTGAAGAGGCGGCCATCCGGGCCATCTGTCCTGATCCAGACGAAGTCTGGTGCCCCAAGGCCGGTGAGCCGGTGATCGTTGAGCTTGAGCCCAACACCATTCCCAATCAGCGGAGTTATTTATGGGCAGAGGCCTTTGCCATCTCTACGCCAGTCTGTCGTTTTCCCGGCGCCGAAGAAGAGGAGGAAGAGTAGGGCCATGGCTTTTGAAATAGACGCCAAAGACATTCACTATCGTGAAGTAAACAAGATGCTTCGGGCAGCCATTGCCCAGGGTGAAAAGGAAATTGTTCTCAAGAATGTAAACGGCCAGCGTTACTTGGCTGCCGGTGTCTCGGCTGAGGTCAAGATCGACATCTACGGGACCCCAGGGCTTGATCTTGGGGCCTTTATGCGTGGCCCTTTGCTCACGGTTCACGGCAACACCCAAGACGGGGCCGGAAATACTATGGACGACGGAAAGATCGTCGTGCGCGGGATGGCGGGCGATGTGGTCGGATACGCCATGCGTGGTGGCAAGATTTACGTGGCGTCTGACGTAGGGTACCGGGTGGGTATCCACATGAAGGCCTATATGGATAAGATCCCGGTGATCATCATCGGGGGCAAGGCTGGGGATTTCTTGGGCGAATATATGGCCGGCGGGGTCATTATCCTCTTGGGGATTAATTCACGCTATCCCAAGCGCCCTTTGGCTGGGATCTTTTTGGGTACTGGAATGCATGGCGGTGTGATCTACGTGCGCGGCACCCTTCCAGAAACCCAATTAGGGCAGGGTCTAAAGATTGAAAAAATAGACGAAGAGGACGAAAAGATCCTTCGGGGTTACCTTGAGGAGTATTGTCAGGATTTTGGTCTAGATTTGGAAACGGTTATGGCCGAGTCTTTTGTCAAGATCAGGCCACAGACACACCGTCCTTATGGAAAACTCTATGCCTACTAAAAAAGCCAGCCGTTACGCCGAGGCCGGGGTAGATATCGATCGTGCCAATCGCCTGGTAGATCAGATCAAAAAACTGGCCGCTGATACCTTTCGGCGTGGGGTGATCACCGAGATCGGTGGTTTTGCCGGGCTCTTTGCCTTGGATATTAGTCGTTATAAAAACCCCGTACTAGTAGCCTCTACCGACGGCGTAGGGACGAAGATAAAGATCGCGACCATGGCCGGAAAACACCGGGGCATCGGCCTCGACCTGGTGGCCATGTGCGTCAATGACATTGTAGTCACCGGGGCCACGCCACTTTTCTTCCTTGATTATATAGCCTTTGGGCGTTTGGATGAAAAGATCGCCCTCGAACTCCTAGAAGGGATCACCGAGGGCTGTAAACAGGCAGAGTGTTCCCTCATCGGCGGGGAGACAGCAGAGATGCCCGGGATGTATCCCCCGGGTGAATACGATTGTGTCGGCTTTACGGTGGGGGTAGTCGATCGAGAGACGGTGATCGACGGCTCGGAGATCTCCGTGGGGGACCAGATCATTGGGCTTGCCTCAAACGGCCTCCATAGCAACGGTTTTTCCCTGGTGCGGAAGATCATCTTTGAAGAATTAGGGCTTTCTCTCGACCACCAGCCCGAAGGCCTAGAACGCCCTTTGGCTGAAGAACTCCTTCGCCCGACCAGGATCTATGTCCGCTCGGTGCTAAACCTCATCCGGCATGGTCTTAAGGTAAAAGGCGTGGCCCATATCACCGGCGGGGGGTTTTACGACAACATTGCCCGAGTCCTCCCCAGGGGTTGTAAGGCCATTATCAAGAAGGACTCCTGGTCGGTGCCGCCTATTTTTTTATTCCTTAAGGAGAAAGGACGCATTCCCGAAGAAGAGATGTTCCGCACCTTTAATTGCGGCATAGGTTTGGTCCTTATTCTGCCCGAGGAACAAGTCCAAGAGGCCCAACTTATCTTGAAAGGGGTGAACGAGGAGGCCTTTGTCATCGGTCACATTGAGGCCAGAGAACAGGGTGATGCCCCGGTGACCATCATCTAGCCCCTTGAAGTTTGCTCACAAGTTAGACTAGTCTTTAGGAAAGTCTTTAAGGAGGCACCCATGGGTGATCTTCCCAAATTGGTCGAAGATCTGCTCTCAGAAGAGGCCTACCCTCACCGACCCAACCGGGTGGAACTCATCCAAACCCATATCTCTTACGTGTTTCTGGCCGATGACCTGGTCTACAAGATCAAAAAACCAGTCGATTTCGGCTTTCTTGACTTTACCACCCTTGAGAAACGCCGCTTTTTCTGCGAGCGCGAGGTAGAACTAAACCGCAGGCTCTGCGGAGAGATCTATATCGGTGTGGTCCCGGTCACCGAAGAAGACGGACGCCATGTGTTTGAAGGGTCAGGCCAGATCGTAGAGTGGGCGGTCAAGATGAGGCGCCTCCCAGAAGAGGGCATGATGGGCCGCCTTATCGCTCAGGGGAGGCTTACCAAGGAACATATCGACCTTTTGGTCCGAAAATTGGTCCCTTTTTATCAGACCGCCGCCACCGGCCCTGAGGTCAATCAATACGGTTCTTTGGAGACAGTCTCCTTCAATGTGGAGGAAAACTTTTCTCAGACCAAGGATTTTGTAGGTCTTGCCCTTTCTGAAAGGAAATATCATCACATCGTCTCCTGGTCCCGGGCCTTTATGAAAGAAAAGGCCTCTCTCTTTGAAAAACGGATCAGAGAGGGCTTTATCCGTGATGGGCACGGAGACCTTTATTCCGCCAACATCTGTTTCGATGAAGTCAAGGGCGACGTCTACGTCTTTGACTGCATCGAGTTTAACGATCGCTTCCGCTGCGGTGATGTCGCTCAGGACTTGGCCTTTTTGGCCATGGATCTTGACTTTCATGGCCTTGAAGAACTTTCTCGCTATTTTATCGAGCAATACGTCGTCCTTTCCGGAGATCAAGGGCTTTATGAAATCCTTGATTTTTACAAGTGCTATCGGGCCTATGTCCGGGGAAAGATCGGCTGTTTTACCTGGGCCTCACCAGAGGTAGACCAAGAAACCAAAGAAAAGAGCTTAAGGAATGCCCGCAGATATTTTGATCTGGCCTATAGATATGCCGGTGGAAAGCCGGTCCTCCTGGTGGTCTTTGGGCTTTCGGGGACAGGGAAAAGCACCCTGGCCCGGGCCCTGGCCAAAAAGCTCCTGGCCTCTTATTATAATTCAGACATCGTTCGTAAAAGGCTCCTTGAGATCCCTCCAGAAGAACACCATTACGAACCCTTTGGCCAAGGGATCTATAACCCGGAGATGACCGAACGTACCTATCAGGCTTTGGCCGAGTATGCGGCCAAAGACCTCAAAGAAGGGCGAGACGTAGTCCTTGACGCCACCTTTCGTTCCAAGACCTTCCGCCAAATGGTCCTGGAAAAGACCAAAGATCTTTCGGCATCGGTCCTGTTTGTCTTTTGCCAGGCCCCGGATGAGGTGGTCAAAGGGCGCTTTGAGGAACGGGCCCGCAAGGAGGGTGAACCCTCTGATGGCCGCTGGGAGATCTATCTCAAACAAAAAGAAGTCTTTGAAAGCCCTGAAGAAATCCCACCAGAAAAGCTCCTCGTCCTGGAAACTACTCGTTCGGTAGAAGAATTGGCCAAAGAGGTCTGCCGTCGATTGACCTAGTTTTTGTTCTTTTATTCTCAAAAGCCCGTTTGATTAAATTTATGGGGCTTTTTGACCTAAAAATTAACGTATTTCTAAAACGGTAAAACTTTACTCTTTTTGTCCAAATTTAAACAAAAGTGATAACAAAAGTATTTATCCTAAAAAAGCAAAGATTTTGAGCAAGGAGGGGTTTATGAAGCTTGATCCGACCAAGATGAAGGATTGGGAGATTGCCGCTGAATGTGAAAAACACATGAAGACTGTGTATCAATTGGGTGAAGAGTTGGGGCTTGAAAAGGAAGAACTCTTACCTTACGGCCATTACGTGGCCAAGATTGATTACAAAAAGGTCTTAGAACGCCTAAAGGACAAGCCCAACGGCAAGTATATAGACGTGACCGCCATCACCCCCACCCCTCTGGGAGAAGGCAAGTCCACCACGGCCATCGGTCTCATGGAAGGTCTTGGCAAACGGGGCAAGAAGGTCATCGGGGCCCTGAGGCAGCCTTCAGGGGGCCCGACCATGAATATTAAGGGTAGTGCGGCTGGTGGGGGGCTGGCCCAGATCATCCCCTTAGATAAGTTCTCCTTAGGGCTCACTGGTGACATCAACGCGGTGATGAACGCCCACAACTTGGCCATGGTGGCCCTTACCGCCAGGATGCAGCATGAGGCCAACTACGACGACGAGACCTTGGCCAAGAGGAACCTCAAGCGCTTAAACATCGACCCCAAGCGAGTAGAGATGGGCTGGGTGCTTGATTTCTGTGCCCAGGCCCTTCGGCATATCGTCATCGGGCTTGGAGGGAAGAAAGACGGCTACCCCATGGAGAGCAAGTTCTGGATCGCCGTGGCCTCGGAGGTAATGGCCATCCTGGCCGTGGCCCGGGATCTCAAAGACCTCCGCGAACGTCTGGGCAGGATCGTGGTCGCCTTTGATAAATACGGTAACCCCATCACCACCGAAGATCTGGAGGTGGCCGGGGCCATGTGTGCCTGGATGGTAGAGGCCATCAACCCCAATATGATCCAGACCTTAGAAGGCCAGCCAGTGCTTGTCCATGCTGGGCCCTTTGCCAATATCGCCATTGGTCAATCTTCGATTATCGCCGACTATGTGGGCTTAAAGCTTGCTGACTATCACGTGACCGAGTCCGGCTTTGCCGCGGACATTGGGTTTGAAAAGTTCTGGAACATAAAGTGCCGCCTTTCCGGGCTTAAGCCTGATTGCGTAGTGGTAGTAGCCACTATCAGGGCACTCAAGTGTCACGGTGGGGCGCCGATCCCGCTTCCTGGTCGTCCGATTCCCAAGGAATACTTTGAAGAGAACCTCGAATGGGTGGAAAAGGGCTGCGAAAACCTCATACATTGTGTGAACATCGTGAAGAAGAGCGGTGTTACCCCGGTGGTGTGTATTAACGCCTTCTATACCGATACCAAGGCCGAGATCGAGTTGGTAAAGAAGATCTGCGAAGAACATGGTGTGCGAGCGGCCATCTCTGAGCATTGGCTAAAGGGCGGTGAAGGGGCCCTTGAGCTGGCTGATGCCGTGGTTGATGCCTGTGAAGAAAAGAGCGAATTCCGGTTCCTCTACGAGCTTGATCAGCCGGTGAAAGATCGGATCGAGGCCATTGCCAAAGAGGTCTACGGC
>CAZKEG010000063.1:0-7462 GCA_964551715.1 uncultured Thermodesulfobacteriota bacterium | reverse complement strand
CTGGCGGAGGACCCGTTGGTATCTCTTTCTTGGCACAAGCCACCAAAAGAAGGACCACAAACATCCAAGTAAACCATCTCTTCATGATACCTCCTAGGCGTAGCCGGTTAGGTCTAACTCAAGCATAAAATCCCCGGTCCATGATTCAAGGCGGTGCTTGATGAGCCTGGTGATCCGGTGAAGTAGGACCAATTCTTCGTTAAGCACCTGGGTAATGTGGGCCATGACCTCTTCGGGGATCTTTTCGTAGTGCCGGACACAAAAATAATCTCGACAGAGCATGGGACGGGCAAAGATCTTACAACCCAAGGGCCCGACAAAAAAACACCGCCCAGGGACCTCTCTTTCCTTGGGGAACTCCACCCCAAGGAGGCGATTCAGGATAAGGATCAAGATGGTGCACTCGTTTTCAAGGCCGATCTTACAGCAGCCCTTTTTTTCCTCTACCGTGCAGATATAACATTCCCGAAAGGTACCAGCCTCTTCCATGGCCTGGTTAGAGGCCTCAACCGCCTTCCGGTATTCCTCAAGAAGGGGAGCTATCTCTGGATCTTCCTTAAGCCCTTCTCCCCAAACCTCAAACAATTCCTTGGCAATCTCGATCTTTTCTTCGATAAGGCGCGTGGGATCAGGACGTGGTAACCTTAAAATTCTCATGGCCTTCTTTTTAACATCTCTGATTCGTTCCTAAAAGAGGCAAATGCAAATAAGCCTTTTGATGCCAAGCCCGGAATCATAGATTAGCATCTTATGAAAAAACAAGACGAGGTACCTATGGCCATCAGGAGCATGACCGGCTTTGGTCGAGCCGAAGGATTATGGGAGACGTGGAGCTTGAGGGTAGAGATCAAGAGCCTCAATCACCGCTTTTTAGAGATCATTCCCCGGCTTCCAAGGCGCTATCAAGGCCTTGAGGAAAGACTCAGGCGCCTTATTCGGGAAAGATGTGCTCGAGGGCGTTTTGAGGTCTATGTCCAGGTCGTAGGCCTTCCCCCTGGGTTTCAGGCCTTAAACGTAAACACCGAGCTTGCCGCCCAATACATCTCCAGTTTGCGGCTATTAAAGACCATGTTTGGCCTGGCTGGGGAGCCCCAGGTCTCAGACCTCCTTCGGATGCGTGACGTCTTTACCGCCGTGGAGTCAGAGGAAGACCTTGAGGCCTTATGGCAAGAATTTGAGCCGGTCTTAAGCAAGGCCCTGGAAGAACTCTTACAGATGCGGCTCATCGAAGGTGAATACCTGGCTCAAGTCCTAAGGGAGCAACTAGGACAGCTTCGAAAGATCATCGACCAAATTGACCACCTTCGGGAGCCTGTCTTTCACCGGGCCAAAACCCGCTTAGAAGAAAGGATAAAGACCCTCCTGGCAGACAAAGACCTAGATCCCCTAAGGCTCTACCAAGAGGTGGTCATCCTAGCAGACAGGATGGACATCTCCGAAGAACTGGATCGCTTGCGCAGCCATCTTCAACAATTTGAAAAAACTCTGGCTGAACCAGGGCCTCATGGTCGCCGGTTAGATTTTCTTATCCAGGAGATGTTTCGGGAGATAAATACCCTTTCCACCAAGGCCAGCGCAGCCGAAATTTCGCAGCTTGCGGTCGAAGTAAAATGTACGCTTGAAAAAATGCGCGAACAGGTCCAGAACATCGAATAAAATAAGCGTAATCTTTCACACATTGACGACAACCATTTATTTTGTTATGATCGTCGCCGAATTAAAGAATTTTGATGTGGGGGATTGGGATGAGTTGCAAGTGCCGTCTTTTGAACATTGGTTTTGGCAATTCGGTAGTCGCAGAGCGGATCATCGCTATAGTGAATCCGAATTCAGCGCCGATGAAACGCCTTAGGGAAGAAGCTCGTGAGTCCAAACGCCTGATTGATGCTACCCAAGGCCGTCGGACCCGTTCCATCATCATCACTGATAGCAATCACGTAATCCTTTCTGCTATCCAGGCAGAGACTATTTCCCAGCGATTGGCCACAGACCTTATCAAGGCCTGTTCAGAGGTCTCTTCCGAGGAAAATGCCGAGGAAAAAGGTTCGCGTAAGAAGAAAGAAAAAGCCGCTTAGATGAGACGTGGATTTGCTCTGGTGGTCTCGGCCCCTTCCGGAGCGGGAAAGACGACCTTATGTCGCCGCTTAATTAGTGAAGATCCAGAAATTTCTTTCTCTGTTTCCTTTACGACCAGACCCCCCCGGCCTCGAGAAAAAGAAGGGGTAGATTATTTTTTTGTCTCTGAGGAGACCTTTCAGAGAATGATCAAGGAGGGGGCCTTTTTGGAATGGGCTAAGGTCCACGGCCATTATTATGGAACCTCAAAGGACCAAGTCTTAAAGGCCCTAGAGAGCGGGCAAGACATCCTCCTTGATATCGACGTGCAAGGGGCGGCTCAGGTCAAAAAGATCCTTGGCCAAGATGCCGTCCTGGTCTTTGTCCTCCCGCCGAGTTTTGAGGAATTAGAAAGGCGGCTTAGAAGGCGCTCTACAGAGAGCGAAATGGCCATTAGACAACGTCTGGAAAACGCCAAACAAGAAATAAGTCGGGCTGAAGAGTTTGAATATCTGATCCTGAATGACCACCTTGAAACTGCCTTTAAGGACCTGAAAAGCATCCTTATGGCCGAAAGGCAACGTACCTTCCGCCGGGCCGATCTGCTCCGACCATTCCGAAAATGAGCGAAGTCATTTGGGGGATCAATCCGGTCCTTGAGGCCTTAAGATCTCGACCAGAAAAGATCGAAGAAATTATCATTTCCAGGCCCCATCTCCGAGGCAAGGTCTATCAAATCGTTGAGCAGGCCAAGAAATTGGGGCTTTCCTTAAAGATTCAAGCAAGGTTCCAACCAGCCAAGGTCCCCAAAGGGGCTCAAACCCAAGGGGTAGTGGCCTATCTCTCAGAGTATAACTACGCTGATTTGAATGAGCTTAAGGGCAGATGGGAAGAGGCCCAAGAGGCGGCCTTAGTGGTAGCGGTAGACGGGATTACTGATCCACAAAACTTAGGTTCACTGATCCGTAGCGCCGAGGCAGCCGGTGCCCATGGCCTGGTCGTCCCTAAGAGACGTTCGGCAGGCCTCACCGGGGTGGTGGCCAAGGCCTCGGCCGGGGCCTTGATGTATCTTCCGGTAGCCCGGGTCCCTAACTTGGTTCAAGCCCTTTCCTGGCTGAAGGATCAAGGCTTATGGATCGTAGGCCTTGCCGGAGAGGCCCAAACGACCATCTATGAACTGGATCTAACCCTTCCCGTGGCCTTGGTCGTCGGGAGTGAGGGAAAAGGCCTCCGAGAACTGGTTCGTAAAAATTGCGATTATTTGGCCTCCATTCCCATGAGAGGTCGAATAGAGTCATTAAACGCCGCGGTAGCTGGGGCCGTGGCCTTGTTTGAGGTGGTGCGGCAGCGTTATTTCAAGTCTAAGGAGCCGGCTAAATGAACGAACTCTTATATGGGCTTTACCATTTAGGTGGAAAGTTCTTAGAGCCCATCTTTCGGAAAAAAGACCTTCCGTCGGAAAGAAAAGGTAACCTCCCAGGCCCGGTAGACCTTTGGCTCCATGCCTCCTCCGTGGGAGAGGCCACGGTGGCTGCGGCCATCCTCGAAGAATTCTTAAAAATAAGACCCAAGACCTCGGTCCTCCTCACCCTTTTTACCCCCACTGGGGCCAAAAAGGCCCGAGAATTAATCAAAGATCGGGTAAAGATCGCCCTTGCCCCCTATGACTTGCCCGGATTCATAGACCAGGCCCTGACTTGTACTTCGCCCAAAGTAATGGCCCTGATCGAGACCGAGATTTGGCCGAATCTCATCGTTTATTCCCACAAGAAAGGGACCAAGGTCCTCCTTCTCAACGGTCGGCTATCACCCAAGAGTTTTCCCCGCTATCGCCTGGTAAAACCCCTGCTCAGAGGGCTTTTTTTGCTCTTTTCCGGCTTGGCGGTCATAGGTCCTTCGGAGGCCAAAAGATTTGAGGCCCTTGGGGCCCCACTGGAAAAGATCCAGATCTTCGGCAACGCCAAACACGACCTCTTAAAAAAGAGGGCCGAGTCCCTTGATCCAGAGATTTTCCGAAAACGTTTGAGAATCGAACAAGAAGAAATTATCGTCTTCGGCAGCGTGAGACACGGTGAAGAGGAGGCCATAGTCCGAAGTATTAAAGGCCTTTGGCCACGGAAAAATCTGGTCTTCATTGTGGTTCCGCGCCATCTAAAACGCTTGATCACCTTAGAAAGGTCCCTGAATAAGGAGGGTCTCTCCTTTATTCGCTGGTCTCGATTAAAGGGCAAACGGGAACAACGAATCGTCTTGGTCGATGAAATCGGCCCTTTATTCGGCCTTTACAGCCTGGCCAGGGTGGCCTTTGTCGGCGGCAGTTTGGTCCCCAAAGGCGGGCAAAATCCGATGGAACCCGCGGCCTTTGGAGTACCGGTCCTCTTCGGTCCGCATATGGAGAACTTTGAAAATGAGGCCCGGGGCTTGAGAAAAAGGGATGGAGGCTTTGTAGTTCAAGACATCCGCGAGCTGATCTTCTTGGTCGAGGAATTATTAGACAACAGAAAACTTTATAATCAGGCTTCTTTGGGGGCCCGTAAAACCTTAGAAGACCTCACCGGCGCGGCTCCCAAACAAGCCCGGTGGTTAGCCCAGTTCCTTTAGTCTATCTCTACCTTAACTACCGGACAGGTCATGGTGTGGTGGATGTACTTAATACCTTGAAGTTTCTTTAAGACCATCTCCGAAAGGGTGTCATGATCCTTAGTCTCTACCTCGGCAATAATGTCATAAGGCCCCATGATAATATCCAGGCGTTTTACCTCTGGCATCTCTCTAAGGGCCCGGGCCACATCGGCTGTTTTGCCGATTTGGGTATTGATCAAGATATAAGCTTTTAAGGCCATGGCCTCCTCCTAATCGCCAAGGGAACGTTCTAACAACTCTTTTAATTCTTTCATTTCAAAAGGTTTGGACAGCACGGCATCAGCGTGCTTTTCTTGGGCTAGGGCCTCTACCTCCTCGCCAAAACCGGTAATGGCAATGACCGGAAGATCTGGATTGTCACGCTTGATGATAGAGATAATCCCTATACCACTCACATAGGGGATGGTGATGTCGGTGATCACGGCATCAAAGGTGTTACTCCTTAGGGCCTTTAAGCCGGTAAGCCCGTCTTCCGCCCCTTTGGCCTCGTAGCCAAGGAGCTTTAGATAATCAAGAAGCATGGTCAAGACTTCTTGATCATCTTCGATGACCAAAATCTTTTTCTTCATTTCTAACACCTCGGTTTAGATTATTGTTTGATTAACAAAACCTTCTTGAAAAGGCAAATCAAAATCTTTCATTATTTGTCATCCGTTCTAAAAGACGTTCCAGATGACTAAGTTCGCGCCAGATCTCTTCTCGCCTATTAGCCATCTGAGAAAGGGCGGTCTGCTGTTTGGCCAGGGCCTGAAAGGCTCGGGAAAGGGCCTCGCGGGCCAAGAGGAGATCCTGACGGAATTCTCTCGGGCCTTCAGAAAGACCTAGGTGCTTGGCCATGAGATAGAGGCTGGTCAAGATCGGGAGGAGATGAGTGTAAGAAACGACCACGATAGACTGATTGGCCAAGGAGGCTGTCAAGGTCCGCGAAAGGGCATAGACCCCTTCAGGGACCACCGCCAAGCCAAAACCCAGCGTCCGGGGATCGGTTAAATACTTGGTCATTTCAGTGATGCGCGCCTTTAAGCGTCCTCTTAGTTCGGTCTCGGAAAGGTTCTCTTCACCAGCGGTAACGAATTTACTATCAATCGGGACCAGAAAGCCCCCGGGTAGTTTAAAGACAAACTCCACCCGTCCCTGGCCCAAGGGGACGTCTCGTCGGACCCAATCTTGGGGTAACGAAGAAAGGATCTCTTCAAGGACCCTTTCACCGGATTCCCCGGATCGCCTTCCGGCCAAGAGATGAGAAAGACCGCGTAACTCTTCACTTGCCCGACGAAGGTCTTCCTCAAGTCGGGGAAGTCTTTCTTCGATCAGGCGTCTCTCAAGATCTACAAATTGCTTTTCAAGCCTTGAAAAAGATTCTAACCAAAGAGACCTTTGGATATTCCCGAGGCGCCAAGATAAAAACATCCCAACCAAGACCAGGAAAATCAAAAGGACTACCAGCCATATCGGTAAAGTGATCATGGTCTTTCTCCGCTAATTCGGTTACTCTTTCAATATGACACGCAAACAAGAACTCCGGAAAGAGGCCCTCTTAAGGCGTAAAGCCCTCCCTCCCGAGGAAAGGAGAGAGAAATCCGAGGCCATTATTAAGCATCTGATCCAAAGTCCCTTTTTTAAACAGGCCCAACGAATCTTGTTTTACGCCTCCTTTGATCATGAGGTCGAGACTTGGGAAGGAATCAGGGTGGCCCTTGCCCAGGATAAAGAGGTCTATCTCCCTCGAACTATGAGCAAGGAAAAAAGTCTCTCCCTACACCGGCTGCTCGATCTCAAGGAACTAGCCCCGGGGGCCTATGGCATCTTAGAACCCCCGGCCCAAAACCTGAAGATAGCCCCGGAGGATCTGGACCTTATCGTCTGCCCAGGGGTGGCCTTTGATCTTCGAGGAGGGCGCCTTGGTTACGGTGGTGGCTATTATGATCGACTCCTGATCAGGGCCAAAAGGGCCAAACGCGTCGCCTTGGCCTTTGAATGTCAGATCTTTGAGGCCTTACCCCTTGAGGCCCATGACATACGCATGGAGGTCATCATTACGGAGAAAGGCCTAAAGGAAATCTTTTAACCGGCGAGCCCCGACAGCCACCTCCTCAAGCCTGGCCAACCCCTTTCGGTCTCCCAGGGCCACTAAGGTATCGTTTACATCCAAGACATAATCCGGCGGAGGGTTGAAGATCATCTCTCCGGTCACCTTACGCACAGCCAGGATGATGGCCCCGGAAAAACGACGTATCTCGCTCTCAATGAGTTTCTTCCCTACCAATTCAGACTCGGCCTGAATACGCACTTCTTCAAGCTGTAACTCCAGGTTGGCCTCAGGGGTGGCCAGCTCTAGAAAATCTGTTACCGCCGGACGAAGGATGGTCAAGGCCATTCGTCTGGCCCCGATGAGATAAGGAGAGATGACCTTGTCTGCCCCAGCGCGTTCTAGCTTTCGTATGACGTGTTCTTCATCGGCGCGGGCAATGATAAAGAGCTTTGGATTAAGACTTCGGGCCGTAAGGGTAATGTAGACGTTATCCGCGTCAGAACCCAGGACCGAAACCAGACCTTTGGCCCGATCAATCCCTACCTTTTTGAGGGTCTCCTCATGGGTGGCGTCTCCTTGGAAATAGATGTAGCCATCCTTTTCCACCTGCTGGGCCCGTTCAGGATCGTTTTCTACCACTACAAAGGGGACCTCTTTGGCAATGATCCGACAGATGTGTTGGCCTATTCGCCCGTAACCACAGATAATATAATGCCCCTTAAGGGTCCCTAT
>CAZKEG010000062.1:0-7479 GCA_964551715.1 uncultured Thermodesulfobacteriota bacterium | reverse complement strand
CCGGCGCGGACTATATGTTTGCCCTGGGCGGTGGCTATCGGCACGCCAGCTACGGAAAAAACGACTCCTATGACATCGATCGTTATCTCGTAGTCGGCGAGTGGAAGATCGGTCTGTTAGATAAACGCCTTATCTTCAAAGGCGAGGCCTGGTGGGGCCAGGGTATCGGAGAATGCTTCCTCCGCTATGATCTTGATTTAGCCAAGGACGGTAGTGCAGCTCAGGCTACCGGTATGTGGGCGGACCTTACCTATAAATTCACCCCGCGTTGGTCGGCCACGGTGGGCTTCGGTATCGACAATCCAGTAGACGGTGATATGCCGGCCAAGGCCGACATGAGCGACCGGCAGTTTACCCAAAACACCCAATATTTTGCCAATATCTGGTACAACATTACCCAGCCCCTCAAAGTAGGGCTTGAATTCATCCATATTGAGACCGAACGCTTTGATACCACTCAGACCGGCAATCGCTATAGCTTCTCTATGCAATATCTTTTTTAAGTAACGAAAGGAGGGTGGGTAAAACTACACCTTTTAAATTATTTGGTATTTCATCAAATAGGAGGTGACGTATATGTCTCAGACGACCAAGATCGAGTCGGTCCTGAAGGAGGAACGTATCTTTTATCCTCCGCAGGAGAGGCGGGACGAAGCTTACATCGGTTCCAAGTATGACTATCAGGAGATCTATCGTTACTCTCTTGAAGATCCTGATGGCTTTTGGAGTGAGCGAGCCAAAGAATTGGTCACTTGGTTCAGGCTTTGGGATCGGACCTGTTATTTTGATTTTCACAAACCGGAAATTCGCTTCTTTGAAGGCGGAAAACTAAACGCCTGCTACAACTGCCTTGATCGTCACCTTACCGACGAGACCAAAAACAAGGCAGCCATTATTTGGCAAGGTGAGCCAGACGAGGAGGTCCGGGTTTACACCTACCAAATGCTCCACCGTGAGGTATGCCATTTTGCCAACGTGCTCAAAAAGATCGGCATCAAAAAAGGCGATCGAGTAGCGGTCTATCTCCCGATGATCCCTGAACTCCCGATTGTTATGCTGGCCTGCGCTAGGATCGGGGCCATTCACAGCGTGGTCTTCGGTGGCTTTTCCGCCGAAAGTTTAAAGACCCGTATCCAAGACTGTGAGGCCAAGTTGTTGATTACCACCGATGGCTGCTGGCGTGCCGGGCGCAAGATCGAACTCAAAAAGAACGCCGACCTGGCCCTTAAAGATTGCCCGACGGTAGAGAAGTGCATCGTGGTCAAACGTTTAGGTATAGACATCAACTGGGAAGAAGGGCGTGATATTTGGTATCACGAGGCCATTAACGCCGAAGATATCTCCGACTGGTGCGACTACGAAGAAATGGATGCCGAAGACATACTCTTTATCCTTTATACCTCTGGTTCTACCGGGAGACCGAAAGGGGTCTTCCATACCACTGGTGGCTATCTAGTCTATACCGCTCATACCCTTCAGTGGGTCTTTGACTTAAGACCAGAGGACATCTTCTGGTGTACGGCTGACATCGGCTGGATCACCGGGCATTCGTATATCGTTTATGGTCCTCTCACCTTAGGGGCCACGGAGATCATGTATGAAGGTGTCCCCACCTATCCTCATCCAGGGCGTTTTTGGGAACTCTGTGAACGCTACAAAGTAACCCTTTTCTACACCGCACCTACGGTTATTCGGGCCCTAATGCGTGAAGGAAATGAATGGCCTCATAAATATAACCTTTCTTCTCTACGGGTCTTGGGAACAGTAGGTGAACCCATCAATCCCGAGGCCTGGCTTTGGTATCACAAACACGTCGGTCGTAGTCGCTGCCCCATTGTAGATACCTGGTGGCAGACTGAGACCGGTGGGTTCCTCATTTCTCCCTTGCCCTATGCCATCCCTCAAAAACCGGGATCGGCTACCGTTCCTCTCCCGGGTATCGAACCGATCATCTTCAAGGATGATGGCACCCCGGCTGAAGTAAATGAAGGCGGTCATCTCTGCATCAAACGGGCCTGGCCGGGTATGCTCCGCGGAGTATGGGGTGACCCAGAACGTTTCAAAGAGGTCTATTTCAGCCGTTTCCCCGGCTACTACTACACCGGAGACGGAGCCCGTAAGGACGAAGACGGTTACTACTGGATCATGGGCCGCCTAGATGACGTCATCAATGTTTCCGGTCACCGTTTGGGCACCATGGAATTGGAATCTGCCTTGGTGGCTCATCCGGCGGTGGCTGAAGCGGCGGTCATTGGCGTACCTCATGAGGTTAAGGGTGAAACAATCTATGCCTTTGTCATCCTGAAAGAAGGGTATGAACCCTCTGAAGAGCTGCGCAAAGAATTGATTCAACATGTGCGTAAGGTCATTGGGCCTATTGCGACCCCTGAATATCTCCAGTTCGTGACCGGCTTGCCCAAGACCAGGAGCGGAAAGATCATGCGTCGTATCCTGCGTAAGATCGCCGTCGGTCAATACGAAGATCTTGGTGATACCACCACTCTCGCCGATCCTTCGGTCATCGATGAGTTGATCAAAGGTCGCGAGGAATTGTTGAAGAATAAATAACCCGGAAGGGGCTAATAAAGCCCCTTCCCGTTCTTTTTCAAGATAAAAGTTTTCCCAAACAAAGGGTTATTCCATGCCGAAAACAGCTAAAAATAAAAATTCTAAACTAAAAACCTTTAAAAGGGGGTGGCTATGAGTGAAATCAAACTTGGAAACCCGGCAGTGGTGGGATTAGGCGGTTTCGGTATGACGACCTTGATCCTCCAGTTCCACAACCTAGGCTGGATCGGTATCGGTCCGGTGCTGTGGTTGGGTTTGTGTTTCGGTGGGACAGCACAGCTCATTGCTGGTTTGCTTGAGTTTAGGACAGGGAACAACTTTGGTTTCTGTGCCTTCAGTGGTTACGGTGCCTTCTGGATCGCTCTTTGTTTTTACGTAATCTTTGGTACTAATCCAGAATTAGTCAAGGTCTATCCAGTCTTAAAACTGACTTCTAAAGACCTTGGCTTCTTCTTACTTTGCTGGACATTTTTCACCTTTATCCTTTTTATCGCCTCCATGAGGCACAGCACGGTCTTGGCCTTAATCTTCCTTACTCTTTTACTCG
The DNA here is from genome assembly GCA_964551715.1 of uncultured Thermodesulfobacteriota bacterium. Classification (GTDB taxonomy): domain Bacteria; phylum Desulfobacterota; class Thermodesulfobacteria; order Thermodesulfobacteriales; family Thermodesulfatatoraceae; genus CAZKEG01. Next base: position 4,364 of record CAZKEG010000062.1, on the reverse strand, counting down.
GGTTTATCGGGCTTGATTTTAAAGAATTGGCCGGGAACAAAGCCATGGGGACCTTTGCCGCCTGGGACCTCATCGTTTGTGCCTTACTGGCCTGGTATCTCATGGCCCATGTGGTGTATGCCGAGGCGGGGATAAAACTACCGGTGGGTAAACCCTGGTTCTAAATAAAAAGGCAGGCGCTTTTTCAGCGCCTGCCCTCAATTTTGAAATGTCTCTTACCCGTAAAAAACTCCTCGAAGTCATCTATCGTCGTCTATCAACTGAATACAAATCAAGAAAGGTCTCTCGAGCCCTGGTAAGAGAAGGTCTAGAGGCCATTTTGGCCATTATAGAAGAGGCTTTAAGCCGCGGAGAAATCGTCAGTATTTCAGGCTTTGGACGGTTTGAGGTCCGTGAGAGACGCCAAAAAGCCCATAATTTTCGCACCGGTCAGATATTTGAGATCCCTTCTCAAAAGATTATCGTCTTTCGCGCCTCTCCCAAACTCAAAAGGCGTCTTCGCTAAGAAATAATCTTCTTCACCACTTCGTAGGTGGCTTTTAGGGCCTTGGGTAGGTCTTTAACCTTGGGACCACCGCCCTGAGCCATATCCGAACGCCCACCGCCCCGACCACCGATCATCCCGGCCAGCTCACTGATGATCTTTCCGGCGTGGATCTTATCGGCAAGGTCTTTGGTGACCATGGCCAAGAGCTGGGCCTTGCCGTCTCCCGCCGCTCCAAGGATGACCACCCCTGAGCCCAAGCGATCTCGTAGAAAATCACCCATCTCCCGGAGGGTCTTGGCATCCCTTGCCTCGACTTGAGCCGCAAGGACCTTGATGCCGTCCACCTCCTTAACCTGAGAAAGCAGGGACTCAAGGCCACCGCGGGCCATCTGACGGGTGAGGCGTTCGATCTCCTGCTGCTGTTCCTTGATCTGTTTAAGAAGGGTCTCTAGGCGTTTTTCAAGTTCTGTCGGGGAGACTTTGAGTTTGGCCGCCAATCTTTCACGCTCTCGCTCAAGTTCATGGACAAATTGCACCGCCGGCTCACCGGCCACGGCCTCTACTCGGCGTACCCCGGCCTGGACACTTCCTTCGGAAACGATCTTGAAATAGCCGATGTCTCCGGTGCGGGAGACATGGGTGCCGCCGCAAAGTTCAAGGGAAAAATCGCCAATCTTTACCACCCGCACCTTCTCTCCATATTTCTCCCCGAAGAGGGCCATGGCCCCCATGCCCAAGGCCTCTTTAAGTGGCACCACCTTGATTTCTACCGGAAGATTTTCCCGAATAACGGCATTGACCAAGTCCTCGATCTGAAAGATCTCTTCGAGCTTAAGGGGCTCGAAGTGGGTAAAATCAAACCGCAGGCGATCCGGCGCCACCAGTGATCCAGCCTGGTGAACGTGGTCGCCGAGTATTCGGCGAAGGGCGGCATGGAGAAGGTGCGTAGCCGTGTGGTGCCTGGCAATGGCCGCCCGCCGATCGGCGTCTACCCTTAGTTTGACCTTTTGTCCGGTTCGAATCTTACCTTTGGTGACTCGAAGATGGTGGATCAGGAGATCACCCAAGCGCTTGGTGTCGGTGACTTTGGCCTCGCCCTCGGGCCCGATGACCAAACCGGTATCCCCCACCTGACCACCGGCCTCGCCGTAAAATGGGGTTCTGGAAAAGAGAGCTTCGGCCTCTTCTCCCTTGGCTATCTCGTTTACGGCTTCTTCACCCTTGGCCAAGGCCAAGATTTTGGTCTCGGTCTCCAGGGTCTCATAGCCTACGAATTTCTGTCTTTTTATAATGGATAGATTAGCAAATATAGAGCTTTTAACACTTATTTTGGCAGATAACGCGCGGCTCCTTTCCCGCTGTTTGGCCATCTCTCGCTCAAAGCCTATCATGTCAAGGCTAAACCCCCGCTCCAGGGCCACGTCCCGCACGATGTCGTAAGGGAAGCCGTAGGTGTCGTAGAGCTTAAAGATGAACTCCCCGGAGATAACCTTCTCCCCACGCTTTTCCAGGCGTTGCAATTCCTCTTCGAGGAAGTGCAGCCCGCGCTCGAGGGTCTCCCGGAAGCGTTCCTCTTCGATTTGGAGAACCTTAGTAATGGTCTCCCTAGCACGAATAAGCTCCGGGTAGACGTCGCCCATGTCTTCGACCACGGTCAAGGCCGTTTCGTAAAGGAAAGGTCTCTCAAGCCCCAAAGTACGCCCAAAGCGCACCGCCCGCCGAATGATGCGGCGCAATACATAACCCCGGCCTTCGTTTGAGGGAAGCACGCCGTCGGCGATGAGGAAGGCCGCTGCCCGGGAGTGATCGGCAATGACCCGAAAGGCCACGTCGGTCTGACGATCTTCACCATAGCGTTTGCCGGTAAGCACGCCGATCTTTTCCATGAGCCCGGCAAAGAGGTCACAATCAAAGTTGGTGCGTACCCCCTGGATGGTGGCGGTGATACGCTCAAGCCCCATGCCAGTGTCGATACACGGACGAGGAAGCGGGGTGAGGACGCCATTTTCGTCACGATCGTACTGCATGAAAACCAGGTTCCAGAGCTCAAGGTATCGATCGCAATCACAGCCTACGCGGCAATCAGGTCGACCACAACCAACCTCTGAGCCCTGGTCGAAGATGATCTCTGAGCAGGGACCACAAGGACCGGTATCCCCCATGGCCCAAAAGTTGTCCTTTTCTCCCAAACGCACGATGCGTTCTTCCGGAAGGCCAGAAATCTTCTTCCAGAGCTTGGCCGCCTCGTCGTCGTCGCGGAAGATGGTCACGTAGAGGCGGTCTATAGGAAGCTCTAATTCTTTGGTCAAGAACCCCCAGGCATAGGCGATGGCTTCTTCCTTGAAATAGTCACCAAAGGAAAAGTTCCCAAGCATCTCGAAAAAAGTATGGTGCCTGGCGGTGTAGCCCACGTTTTCAAGGTCGTTGTGTTTGCCACCGGCGCGCACGCACTTCTGGCAAGAGGCCGCCCGCTTGTAGGAGCGCTCCTCCTGCCCGAGGAAGACCTTCTTGAATTGCACCATGCCGGCGTTGGTAAAAAGAAGAGTTGGATCGTCTGCCGGCACCAACGGCGAACTCGGGACGATCTCATGCCCATTCCGTGCGAAGTAGTCCAAAAAGAGCTGCCTTATCTCCTTGCCCTTAAGATATTTCACCGGGGCCTCCTTGGCGTTTTTGGAAGAGAATAAACCAGTCTCAGACGAGCGCAAAGATGAAAAAACTTATTTTCATGGGCTATAAAGTAAATAGCCTTCTAAGTCTCTGAAGCATTAAAGAGCCAGCATTTTCCTTCAGCGTCAGATAGATGTGGCATGGACAGGTAAACGCAGATTTTGCCTTAGCCTTTAGGTTTTGCATGGTGCCTTCGAGAGGCATCGCCGGAAAAATTTTTGTCGGTAAAAAGTGCCTTCAATTTATCTAGAACCCGAATTTGGTGATAGATTTTTAAGAGTGATAGTAAATCCAAAAAAGAAGGTCATCGTAACCTTCTTTTTTGACCGGAGGCTCAAAAATGAAAGTCAGATATGACAAGGAAGTAGATGCCCTTTATCTAAAGCTTTCCGATGAACCCGCGGTAGAAGGTAAAATGATCCGCCCGGGTGTGGTCCTGGATTACAACGAAAAAGGCGAATTAGTGGGTATCGAGATCTTAAACGTCACCAAAAACCTAGAAATCCTTCAAGGCTTTAAGGATTTAGCCCTAGCTGCCTAACTCTCAATTGAAGACTTTGAGTCGCTTCGCGACTATAAAGAACGGCTCCGTCGCTAACGTGAAGAGCAGGAACGCTACACACGTGAAGAACTTCGCCGTCGGAAAGAGACTAAGCGCCTTATCCGCGAGTGGCAAGCCTTACGTGAAACCGAGCGCCAGAAATAGTTTGAGGTGGTCAATAAACACGAAATGAGTCGGTAGATTAGTACCAAAACGGTTGCCGGATACTTTGAATCAGGCTGCTCGAAAGCGACAACGCCTCGCCCCAGCAGCCTAAAAAGGAAGTACAGATGAAAGCAGTTACGAAAAGAGGAAAAAAGGAGAAAGAACTGAGGCCCTTTTTCGTTATTTTGGAAAATTCTATCGTGGCAGCTATATTTACAGCTATTATTGTTCCCGACTTTGACATCTCTGAAAGCGCGCGCCCGGTCAACCTCCCTCTTTAGTGCCCCCTGCCTTCATCCGGTAAAATCGGACACATCTCTCCGCCCTCTCCGGGACATAAGGTCTTCCCGGGAGCGTCCCGCAATCAGTTGCCGGGCTTTATCTTGCCCATGTCAAAACCGCGTTCACGCCCCGGAATCTCTTTTCCTTTGCTTGGGATCCCGATAGGGTGGTATTCAAATTTTTGTGTCTGGGAGAAAAAATTAGGAGGAAAGGGGGAGT
>CAZKEG010000061.1:0-7549 GCA_964551715.1 uncultured Thermodesulfobacteriota bacterium | reverse complement strand
AATTAGAAATTATAAGAACACCATAAGCGGAAGCTTAACTAAAGTACCTTACGAGTGAAGATTAAGTAGCCGGTATGGCCGACCATGCGGTCTTCCGGGCGGAGGCGTTCGGGGTTGGTCTTATAGAAACGAATCATCAATTCCAAGACTTCGGTCTTGACAAAGGGAAGCCTTTCCAAATGCTTTAGGGTCTCGCTCACTTGATTAGTAGTCGGCAGCAAGATACCTAGAGGGGCCCCGCCTTTTAAGGCCCTCCAGGCGGGTTCGAGTAGATCCCAAGGGGTCTTTAGATCTAGAAACAGGGCATCTACCTCCTCCTTTTCATCGAATCCGTCTTTGGCCTCGCCTTTGAAAATGATGCGATCTTCAAGCCCAAGACGTTTTACGTTTTCCAGAGCCACCTTCTGAAACCGGGCCTCTTTCTCGTAAGTGATTACCTTCCCTGTTTCACCTACGAAGTGGGCCAGGGCCAGGAGCAGGCTCCCCGAACCAGTACCGCATTCGAGGACCACCTTCCCTGGCCCTACATCTAGCTTGAGGAGGACATAGCCGATGTCTTTGGGGTAGATGATCTGTGTGGCCCGTTTGATCTTCATTAGATGGTCGCAGAGGGTAGGGCGCAGGGCAAAACATACCTCACCCCTCTTACCTTTAAGGCTTACCCCCCAGGGCTGGCCGAGGAGTTGAGAGAGGTCAAAGTGGTCTTTATGGGTTTGGAAACTCCGCTCCCCGGCCTCCACTAGATAAGTCTTGCCCTCCGGTGTACAAAGGAGGACCAAGTCTCCGGCCTGAATGCATTCCTTCATTATTCCCCAGCTTCAAAGAAGGCCTTGTACGCCCGGTAGGTCATATAAAGGTCTCCTTTGTGGCAAATCTCAAAGGGCGAATGCATGGAGAGGACCGGGGGGCCTAGATCAACGATATCCATGCCATAGTAGGCCAGATACTTGGCCACTGTTCCACCGCCGCCTTCATCTATCTTGCCACAGGAGGCCGCCTGCCAGACGACACCAGCTTGATTAAGGATCTTTCTTATCCAGCCCACATACTCGGCATGGGCGTCGTTGGCCTCATACTTGCCACGGTGCCCGGTGTACTTGGTGAGTACCACCCCATGGCCCATCCTAGCGTCGTTTAGTTTTTCGTGTACCTCTAGATAGAAAGGATCAATACCGGCGGTGACGTCCCCGGAGATGGCCCTGGTCTTAAAAAACATCTCAAGAACAGTGTCAGCAGAGATCGGGACCCCAACGGACCGGAGCAGATCATAGTAGAGCTTCTCGAGCAAGCGACTTTTGGCCCCGGTGTTACCATCAGAGCCAATCTCTTCTTTGTCTAAGAACAGGGCCACACAGGTGTACTCCGGGGCCTCAAGGTTCAAAATGGCGGCCAGGGCGGTAAAGGCACAGATACGATCGTCCTGGCCATACCCACCGATAAAGGCTCGATCAAGCCCCACTTCCCGTGCTGGGCCAGCAGGGACGACCTCAAGCTCGGCACTGATGAAATCTTCCTCGGTCAGGCCGTAACGGTCATGGAGGAGCTTCAAGATCCCGAGTTTGACCCGTTCCTTTTCCTCTTCTTTATCCCCGATAGGGATACCCCCAAAGAGGACGTTTAATTTTTCCCCTGGAATAGCCTCGGAGAGTTTTTTATCTCCCTGGACCTTGCGGGCCAGGTGGGGCAAGAGGTCGCAAATGGTGAGCACCGGATCTTCCGGATCTTCACCGATCTTGATCTCTACCAGCGCACCGTTCCCCTTGACCACTACACCGTGCAAGGCCAAGGGCATGGCCACCCAATGGTATTTTTTGATTCCGCCGTAGTAATGGGTCTTGAGATAGGCCATCTCAAATTCTTCGAGTAGGGGGTGAAGCTTGAGATCCAGGCGCGGGCTATCGATATGGGCGGCGATAAGACGTACACCGTGATAAGGCGGCTTCCGGCCAGCCACCACCGCCGCCAGGGTCTTCCCCCGAAAGACCTTATAAAACCGACCTGAGCCTTCGGGCTGAAACCCTCGTTTTTCTAAAAGATCGATCATGGTGTTTACACATTCGCGTTCGGTCTTGGCCTGGCTCAAGAACTCACGATAGTCCTTGGCCAGGATCTCCAAGGCGTTTTTTTCGTCTTCAGCCAGCTTGTCCCACACATGGGGGGAGTGATAAGAAAGTCTTTCCTTAAGTTCCTTGAGGTCTTCGCTCATGGTCTACCTCCTTTAGGACTTGCCCAAAAAGACCTTGATCAGAGAACTTAAGCCATTTTGGTCTCCTCGGGAAGGGAGCCTCCTCGGGGTGGGGGCAAATTCCACCGAGGGCTGTTGACGAACCGGCTGCGGAAAGAGGCTCATGAGCTGATAGACCTCGGTAGGCATGTCTTTGCGCACCGGAAGCCCCAGGCGCTTGGCCTCATCATAGGTGATGGGGTAATCATGGGTCCAGCGCCCTTGAGACAAGATCTCCGCCAGCTCTTCCACCTTTTCCGGCGGGTATTTGCCTTCGAGCAGCTCTTTTAGGTTTTGTTTCATCTGGCGCAGGGCCTTTTCCGCCACGTCAGCCATGATCAAGGTCTGATCATCAATGTGCTCAATAGGTTTTTGCTGGACGACCTTGACCAAAGAGGCCGCTGGAGATTGCCCAAGCTGCGGATCGACCGGGCCTAAGACCGCGTGTTCATCCATAACAATCTCATCAGCGGCCAGGGCAATCAAGGTCCCGCCGCTCATGGCGTAATGCGGCACAAAGGCAGTGACCTTGGCCTTGTGGCGCTTGACCGCCCGGGCAATCTGAAGGGCGGCGAGCACCAGCCCACCCGGGGTGTGTAAAATGATATCAATCGGGACCTCAGGGTCGGTTAGATGGATGGCGCGGATGACCTGTTCGGAATCATTGATGTCGATGAAACGCATGATCGGAAAACCAAAAAAGCTCATGGTCTCCTGACGATGGACCAGGAGGATGACCCGGGAGTTTCTTTTTTGTTCCAATTTGGTGATCATTCTTTGTCTGGCGGCCTCAAGGAAGCGCTGGCGTAAGATGGGCTGTAGGGTCATCAAGATGAAGAACAACCAGAAAATATCAAAACCGGTCATGGTTTGACCTCCTTAACGATTATTCTTCTCCCCAATGGAAAAGAACATCCCCCAGGGGACCTCTTCGTCTCGATAATATCGGCGTCGGCGACAAAAGAGCCGATGGGTAAAGAGCCCGGTGAGAAACCCGCCGACATGGGCCCACCAGGCCACTCCACCGATGGTACCGTGCACCACGGAAAGCGTGCCGCTAAAGACCTGCATCAGGTACCAGATGCCGATATACAGGATGGCCGGCATCTCAAAGAAGAAGGGAAAGAAAAAGATCGGGATCATGACGATCACCCGGGCCAAGGGAAAGAGGGCATAATAGGCCCCAAGCACCCCGGAGATGGCCCCCGAGGCCCCGATCACCGGGACCGTGGAATGAGGGTGCATCCAGACGTGGAATATTTCCGCGGCCAGGCCACAGAGAAGATAGAAAATCAAGAACCGCAGATGGCCCATGCGGTCTTCAACGTTGTCCCCAAAGATCCACAAGGTCCACATGTTACCGATGAGATGAATCCAACCTCCATGGAGGAACATGGCCGTAAAGAAGGCCATGTAATGGAGGCCGGGGATGCTATGGGTCAATGACCAATAAGGGTTGGTATATCGAGCCGGGACCACACCGAGGTAAAAGGTGAGCCTTTCAAGCACCCCTGGAGGTAGAGAAAGCTCCACTAAAAAGACAGCCACGTTGACCAAGATAAGGCCAAAGGTGACGATGGGGATACTTCGACGCGGAACTATGTCTTGAATGGGTATCATCCTAGGGCTCCTATAGCCTCACCTCGGACTTTTTTGCGCATGGCAAGGCTTTCTTCGACCAGTTTCTCAAACTCTTCGGCCTGAATCAGGCCAAACTTCATCCCTTTGGGCCAAGGAGAAAGTAAGGAAGGGAGGCCTTTACACGGAGAAAAGTCTCCCTTTTCGGCCTCACGGAGAAGACCTTCCCGACCGTTCTCGGTAAAGACCGCGGCCAGACAGGCGATGACATAGGCCTGCGGGGCCAGGCAGTAAAACTCCGCTGCCCGCAGGGCATAACGATTGCCGTTAAACGAGATAGCCCCGCCCGAGGCCTCTTTGACCAGCTCAAAGGCCTGGACATCGGTGATGCTATCCCCCACATAGAGGACCTCTTCGGCCGAGAAGCCAGTGGCTGAAAGGCTTTCCTGCACGGCTCGAGCCTTTTCCCAGCCCCCGATGGGGTTCACCTCTTCAAGAAAACGTCCGCTCTCAAGCTCGGGAATAATCTTCCAAAAGATCTCTTCTAATCTAAGGACGACCCTCTGGCTCTCCGGGGAAAGATCAGCAAGGCCTTTGGCCCCTTCTGGCCATTCGATCATCGGCAGGGAGGCTATTTCTTGGGCCAGCTCTTTTAAGAGCCTTTCTTCTGCCCCGCGAGGCCGGTAGCGATCAAAGTCTACTTCGGTGCAAAAGACGTTGGTCATCGGAAAATCGGTGATCTCACACAAGGCTTCTAAATAAGGCCGATAACTGGTACTGATAATGAAGGTGGGTAAGAGACTCTGGGCCAGGCGTAACAATTCAGTGGCCCCGGGAAGGACCTTGATGGTCTTTCTGGAAAATTCTCGTACCAACTTGTTGGTTACCCCAAAGGCGGAGAGAAAGGGCAGAATGAGCTTCAGCGTATCGCCGGCCTTATATCCCGGGCGCCTTTCTATGTCTGCCAAATAGTCGTCATATTTGGAGACCCGGGCAAAGAATTTGTCCCCTTGGGGGATAAAGGCTTCACATAGTTCAAAGGCATTGTCGTTTAAGGTCAAAGGTCCTTCACAATCCAGATTGAGCTGTGGCATGGCCTCCCCCCTTGCGCAAAATATCCTCCTTACAAAGGCATAAGATCTATGGTAAAAGATGCAAGATGGCTAAGCCGCCACAACGTCCGTTTTGGGATCTCCTTTTACAAGAATGGCTCCTTAAGGTCGAGCGATTTTTTTATATCATCGTTGCCCTCTTAATTTTGATGGCTACCGGGATCATCCTCTGGGACGGGGCCCGAACCTTGACGGATGTCCTCTATCAAAAGGCCTATGCCCCAGCTATCCTCCGGGTGATGGATCGTTTCTTGTTGGCCCTTATGTTCCTTGAGATCCTTCACACCGTTCAAATCGTCTTTGGAGAGGAATATCACTTGGCCTGTATAGAACCCTTTCTTATGGTGGGCATCATCGCCACGGTAAGGCGTCTCTTGCTCCTTTCCTTTGAGACCTCTCACGCTGGAGAAGTCTCCATGGACCGACTCCGGTATTATATGTTTGAGATGGTCATCATGGGGGCCTTGATCCTGGCCCTGGTTGGGGCGGTGGTCCTCCTCCGACGCTCAAGGAGGTAGCTATGGAACACGGTGATCGTATTCTAGTCCTAGATTTCGGTTCACAGACCACGCAACTCATCGCCCGAAGGGTACGCGAATTTCAGGTCTACAGCGAAATAAAACCCTGCACTGCCTCGCTTGAAGAGATAAAAGCCTTCTCTCCCAAGGGGATCATCCTTTCCGGAGGGCCGGCCAGTGTCTACGATCAGGATGCCCCCACCGTTCCTCAGGAATTATTTGACCTCGGCCTTCCCATCCTAGGCATCTGTTACGGCATGCAGCTCATGGCCCATCTCTTAGGGGGCCGAGTCGAACACAGTGAAAAACGGGAATACGGTCCGGCGGAGCTGACCATCCTTGATCATTCGGATCTCTTTTACGGGCTTGATCCCTCGCGTAAGTATCGAGTCTGGATGAGCCATGGAGACCGGGTGGAGGAACTCCCTCTTGGGTTTGTCTCCATTGCGGAAAGTGAAAATTCCCCTTATGCCGCTATCAAGCACCGCGAAAGGCCCCTCTTTGGGGTTCAATTTCATCCTGAGGTGGTCCATACCGAGATCGGGTGGGAGGTCTTGGCCAATTTCGTCTTGCGTATCGCCAAGGCAGCCCCCACCTGGACCATGAAATCCTTTATCGAAAAGACGATAGAGGAGATCCGCGAGAGGGTCGGGGCAGGGGAGAAGGTCATCTGTGCCCTTTCCGGGGGAATCGACTCTACGGTGACCGCCATCTTGGTCCATCGGGCCATCGGCGACCGCCTGGTACCCATCTTCGTAAATAACGGAGTCTTACGCAAAAACGAGGCGGAAAGTGTCTTGGCGGTGATGTCTTCGCTGGGGCTTAAGGTGCGTTACGTCGACGCTTCGGAACGCTTTCTTTCACGGCTCAAAGGGGTGGTAGACCCGGAAGAGAAAAGGCGGATCATCGGCCATACCTTTATTGAGGTCTTTGAGGAAGAGGCCCGTAAGGTGGGCGATGTGGCCTACCTCGCCCAAGGAACCCTTTATCCGGATGTGATTGAGAGCGTTTCTTTTCGGGGGCCTTCGGCCACCATCAAGTCTCATCACAACGTGGGTGGGCTTCCGGAACGGATGAAATTAAAACTCATCGAACCCCTGCGTGAGCTCTTTAAGGATGAAGTGAGAGAGATCGCCAGGGAACTCGGGCTTCCGGAGGATATCGTCTATCGCCAGCCCTTTCCCGGCCCAGGGCTTGCCATCCGTATCCTGGGAGAGGTGACCAAGGACAAGCTCGAGATCCTGCGTGAGGCCGATGCCATTGTGCTTGAAGAGATGAAGAAGAGCGGTTGGTATCGCAAGGTCTGGCAGAGCTTTGCCGTGCTCTTACCCATTAAGACCGTAGGAGTAATGGGTGATTTTCGTACCTATGAATACGTAGTGGCCATTCGTTGTGTAGACAGTGTGGATGCCATGACCGCGGATTGGACCAGACTCCCTTATGATCTCCTGGCCAAGATCTCCAATCGGATCATCAACGAGGTCCGCGGGATAAACCGCGTGGTCTATGACATTTCCTCCAAACCCCCGGCCACCATTGAATGGGAATAGACTAGAGCTTCCCCGAAAGCTCTTTCACTTATCAGGCCTTCTCCTCCTGTTAGTGCCTAGATTCTTTGGCCCCAAGGCCAAGGTCATCTTTCTGGCCTTGGCCTGTTTGGTCTCGGTCATCGAGTTCTTGCGTCTGAAATCTCCGGCGGTAGCCCGGGTCTTAGAAAAGGTCTTTGCCAGGCTCATGCGTCCCGAAGAACATCAAAGGCCCTCAGGGAGTTTTTATTTCTTCTGGGGGGTGGCCCTTTCCTTTTTGTTTTTCGGGTCTTTTTGTGCCACTTTGGGACTCTTGGTCCTGGCTATAGCCGATCCCTTGGCCTCCTTGGTGGGAACGGCCATCGGACGGCACCGTTTTCTCCGAAAGAGCCTCGAAGGTGCAGTGGCCTTTTTTCTAATGAGTCTTTTGATCTTCTATCTGACCGGGTTTGCCTTTAAATCAGCCCTTTTCCTGGCCCTTCTTTCCGCCTTCTTGGAAAACCTTTCCCCGGTCAATGATAATTTTATTCTTCCACTTGGTGTTTCAGCCATGTGCCACTTGATCTAAAGGACAATCACGTTGAGCTTGAA
>CAZKEG010000060.1:0-7577 GCA_964551715.1 uncultured Thermodesulfobacteriota bacterium | reverse complement strand
TCCTCCTCTTGGATTATTAAAATTTTACCCTTACACAAAATTTTTCCTGCCCCCGGAAGGAACCCTTACCGCTACCCCAGCCGAGAGTTATGTCTTTGCCGGCTGGGGTGGTGATTGTGCCGCGTGTGACGGCCCGACCTGCACCATCCTGATGGATAGAGACAAAGTTTGCACCGCGGAGTTTGAAGAGATCCAGGCAGAGATGCCTGACCTGGTGGTGACCAAGCTGAGGACGCCCAGGTATTGGCAGAATGGGCGTAAGACACGAGTCTCGGTGATGATCGAGAACCGCGGTGAGGCGGATGTGACCGAGCCGTTTGTGGTGAGGATCTATGCCAACCCTGTGGTTCCGGGATTTGTGCTTGGGGAGCAAGTGGTAAATGGCCTGGCTGCTGGAGAAAAGAAACTCCTGCGCTTCAAGTTTGAAGTGCCTGAAGACCTTTGTTATCCCACGATTAGACATACCCTGCATGCCGTGGTGGATGCGGATGACAATGTAGGGAAAGCAACGAAGATAACAATGAGGTCACTAAGGCCATCATCCGTGGTTGCCCCTAAAAATTAGTTCTGAATAAAAATATAGAAAGGCCCCTCCTTAGGTAGAGGGGCCTTTTTCTGTGTAATCTAAGCCTTCTTAACTAACCAAGGTACGAAAAATTTATCTTGTTTTTGCAAAGCTTGGGGAGAGAGGGTAAAAAGCTTTCATGCCTCAGGGGAAACTTTTTGCCAAAAGCTTGCCTCTTCTAGGGAAAGCTAAACCCCTTTTTGCCATCGACGGTAGTTCATTCATCTATCGGGCGTATTTTGCCATCCGCGGGCATCTTTCTACCTCTAAAGGCCTGCCAACCAAGGCTATCTTTGGCTTTACCCAGATGATTTTAAAACTCCTCCGCGAGTGGGATCCAGAATACGTGGTCCTTTGTTTTGACGCCAAGGGCCCTACCTTTCGTCATCAAGTCTATGAAGAATACAAGGCCAATCGCCCGCCGATGCCTGATGACCTTGCCGTCCAAATTCCCTACATCAAAGAGATAGCTGAGGCCTTTGGTATCCCCCAACTTGAGGCAGAGGGCTTTGAGGCCGATGACCTTATCGCCACGCTGGCTAAACATCTCGATCATCCTCTAGTCATCGTCGGCGGAGACAAGGATCTGTTTCCTTTGGTCTCTGAAAAAGTGATCATCTGGGACCCGATGAAAGAAGAATTTTTGACCAAAGAAGAAATTAAGAGGCGCTATGGCTTAGAGCCCAAACAGTTACTTGATGTTCGGGCGCTGGCCGGGGATACCATCGACAATATTCCCGGAATACCAGGGGTGGGGGAGAAGACGGCCTTAAGGCTCATCAAGGAATACGGAAGCCTTGAAGAGGTCTTAAAGCACGCCAATGAGATCAAGCAAAAACGTCTGCGAGAGAGGCTTATCGAGTTTGCGGATCAGGCCCGTCTTTCTCGGCAATTAGTAGAGCTAAATACCAAGGCCCCGATCCCTTTAGAGATCGAAGTCTATCGACGAAGGCCCATTGATATTTCCAAACTGCGAAGGCTCTTCCGGGAGCTTGAGTTTAAGAAACTCCTCAAGGAATTACCTCCGGAAAAGAGCCTTTCCTATGAAGATTATCAATTGGTGACTTCCCTTGAAGAGCTGGAAAAACTTATCCAAGAGGCCAAAAAGGCCGAGATCCTGGTGATCGACCTTGAAAGCAACCATACCGACCCGATGCGGGGAAAGATCATCGGTGTAGCCCTTTGTTTTTCTCCGCCTAAGGCCTATTATCTGCCCTTTGGCCACCGTGGCCCAGGGGCTGCTGTCCAGCTTGATCAAGAAGCCTTGGAAAGGTTGAGGGAGCTTTTTGAAGACCCGAACCTGCCCAAGGTCGGGCATAACATCAAATACGACCTCATCCTCCTCAAACGCCACGGCTACAAATTGCGAGGGCTTTCCGGTGACACCATGGTGGCTTCTTATCTCTTAAATCCCATTCGGCGCACCCATAGCCTTGACGAGTTAGCCGAAGAGGTCTTAGGGCACCACATGATCTCGTACCGAGAGGTCACCGCCGAACTTTCCCGGGGGCAAAGTTTTGAGTTCGTCCCGGTAGAGCAGGCCAAGACCTACGCCTGCGAAGACGCCCATGTGACCTATCTCCTATATGAACACTTTTGGCCTCGACTCAAGGAAGAAAGTCTCTGGAAGCTTTATCAAGAGGTTGAGCACCCATTAATCGAGGTCCTGGCCCGTATGGAGATGGCAGGCATCAAGATCGATGCCCCTTATCTCCAAGCGCTTTCTCGGGAGATGGAACGCCAGCTCTTGGAATTAGAGACCAAAATCTTCGACCTCGTCGGTGAGCGGTTCAACCTGAATTCCAGCCGGCAGCTAGGGGTTATCCTCTTTGAGAAGCTGAACCTCCCGCGGGTCAAAAAGACGCCTAAGAAACTGGCCTATTCCACAGATACCGAGGTCTTAGAGGCCCTTTCTGCCCATCATGAACTGCCGCGTTTGGTCCTTCAGTATCGGACTTTGGCCAAACTCAAGTCTACTTATGTAGACGCCTTACCGCGTTTGATAAACCCGGAGACCGGGCGGCTTCATACTTCGTTTAACCAGACGGTGACCGCCACTGGGAGGCTTTCAAGCAGTGAACCCAATCTACAGAACATCCCCATCCGAGGGGAGGAAGGGCCAAAGATCAGACGGGCCTTTATCCCTGAGGAAGGCTGTGTCTTCCTTTCCGCCGACTACTCTCAGATCGACCTCCGTGTCCTGGCCCATTATTCTCAAGACCGCACCCTGATCGAGGCCTTCAAACGTGGTGAAGACATCCATCGCCGCACCGCTGCCGAGGTCTTTGGGGTGATGCCGGAGTTGGTCACCCCAGAGATGCGACGCATGGCCAAGACCATCAATTTTGGCATCGTCTATGGCATGAGCCCTTATGGTTTGGCCAAAGAACTGAAGATAGGCCGACGGGAGGCCAAGGCCTTTATCGAACGCTATTTTGAACGCTACCCCGGCGTGAAGGCTTATATGGAGAAGATCGTGGCTGAGGCTCGGGAGAGGGGTTATGTCACTACCCTTTTTGGCCGAAAACGATATCTCCCGGATATCAAGAGCCCCAACCGGGTAGCTCGGGAATTTGCCGAGCGAACAGCCATCAATACCCCTATCCAAGGCACCGCCGCGGATATCATCAAATTGGCCATGATCCGCATTGATGAAGAAATCAGAAAAAGAGGGCTTAAGACCAAAATGCTCCTACAAGTCCATGATGAGCTTCTCTTTGAAGTTCCTATAAGAGAAATTGAAGAAGTAAAAGCTTTGGTCCGAGATAAGATGGAAAGAGTAATAGAGCTTTCGGTACCGCTTAGGGTCAATTTGGCTGTAGGAGAAAATTGGGCTGAAGCCAAGGCATGAGTTGGGAAGCCTGCGAAAATAATTATCAGCGCACCCGTCACAAGGAGTTGATTGAGGTCTTACTTAAAGATATCCAAGAAAACGCCATCTGGGTCCAGTTTGTGGCTCCGGATTTTCGATCTGGTCCCACCATCCTCCTGGCCATTCGTCCCCGAGAATTGATCTTCGATCTGCCTCGTCCTTGGAATGCCTATCTGGAACAAGCCCGTGTGGTCTACCGAGATAAGTCACAAATCCTTCATTTCTTTCGCGTGCGTATCATTGAAACTGATATTGAAGACAAGACGGTCCTTACCACCAAACCGAAGGAAATATATCGTTTACAAAGGCGCCGTTTTTATCGTATCGGTGTCCCCGAGCCTTCTAAAGCCACCTTTCGCTTCAAAGACAAGGAGTTTACCACTAACATCTTAAATATAAGTGCCTCCGGTATGGCCATCCTAGCTGATAAAGACCAACGTCTCCCGGTAGGGGAGACCGTTGAAGATATCGAACTCTATCTCTACCTTGCTGCTGGGAAACCTTTTGACCAAATTCGCCTGCCCAAAGGCCGGGTTGCCAGAGAACAGCGCCGCAACAGGGGGAAAAGGCTCTACGGTATAGAATTTTTGATTGACAACGAAAAAGATCGCCAACCCTTACTGAAATACGTCCTCAAACGTGAAATCGAGACCCGCAAGGCTAGTCGGCTTTAAAGGCCGGCGCCATTTTCAGGGCTTCACTGTAAAGTTCTAGGTAACGCTCTCGCACTTTATCCCAGGTATAATTTTTATAGATGTTTTCGATGGCCTGTTTGATCATCTGGAGGCGCAGGTCTGGGTCTTCTCGGTAGACCTTAAAGGCCCGTTTGATAGCCTTGGCCAATTCATCAGGTCTCTGTTCCACATAGACGAACCCATTGAATCCCTCTTTGACCTTTACCAGGCCACCGGTATGGCGGACAATGGGAAGATTGCCCATAAGCTGGGCCATAAAGTCTGTCAGCCCGCAGGGTTCATAGTTAGAGGGGATGACGAAGAAATCCCCAGCGGCATAGATCAGATTGGCCAAGGCTGGATCATACCCCAAAAGAAGGGCTATCTTTCCGGAAAAATCGCGGGTCAAGGCGATGAGACGGTCTTCTATTTCTGGAGAACCAGTGCCTAGGATAACCGTTAAAAATTCTTCGTCTTCTTCATAGAGGAGACGTAGGGCCTCGGCCAAAACATCGATTCCTTTCTGTTCGGTAAGACGACTGATGGCGGTAAGAAGCGGCCAATCGGGTTGATCCTTTACTTGACCATAGACCTTTACTCGCAGGTCACCCTGGACGATGCGACGAAGCAATTCCTCGCGACAGAGTTTCTTCCCGTCGAGATCACCTTTGGCCGGGTCAAACCCTGCTGGGAGTCCGAGTTTTTCCGGCTGGGTGGGATTAAAGTTCTTAGGATTAATGCCGTTGGTGATGCCATAAAGCTTTACCCCTCGTTCCTTCAAGGCATGACCCAGCCAACCGGTATGGACATCGAGATCGGTCTCTTGCAGTTCCCGGGCGTATTCTTCGGAGACAGTGTTAATCATGGCATAATGGGCCCCACAGATGAAAGGATTAAAGGAATTATGATGTAGAGAATCATTGATTACCATCCAAGGCAGCCCGGTGTTGGCCTTGGCAAAGGGTAGATCAGCCACGTCTTGATGATAGCCCAAACCAGCGTTGTGGATGGTGATCAAAAAACCGGTTTTTCGGAAATATTCTCGGAACCCCATGATCTCGCGGGCAAGCGCTGGAGTGACCGCTGTGTGGCCGTCATGGCAATGGATAATGTCCGGTTTTTCAGAGAGCCGGATGGCGGCACAAAGGGCCGTCTTTTGTAAGAGGATATTCATGGCAAAGTAGTCAAAATGCCCAGAACCTTTCTTTTTCCAAGGCTCTTTGGCCTCTTCTTCTTTGGTGTAAGTGTAAACCCCAAGTTTTTCGGCGTAGCGATTGGCCTCAATGAGAAAGACCCGTACGCCGTCGATCTCTCTTCCCCACAAAGAGACCTCTTCTCGGCGTTCTTCATAGGTATAATCCATATCTACTGAGAAGGAGATTTCGGTCTCTTTGAAGCCCTTTTCTTTAGGATCAAGAAAACCATAACGCGGAAGAAACACAGTTACCTTATACCCTCGACGAACTAGGGCCTCGGAAAGCTCGCGAGCGACATCCTTCAAACCTCCGGCCCCGGCCAAACCACGATATTCCCTGGTCAAGGTGTAAATTTCTTTGATCTGATCTTTCATGGCCTATACTCCTGTAAACTTAAATTGTCCTTTGCCCAAGATATCATGTAAATGTAAGATTCCGATCACCCTTTTTTCCTTATTGACCACCGGGAGCACGGTGATCAAATTACGTTCCATCATATCCAAGGCTTCAGCTGCCAAATGATCATCTCTAATAGTTTTCGGCTGCGGAGTCATAATTTCTGAAACTTTTCGAGGACGAATATCACCAAATTTGATCATGGCCCGCCTGAGGTCTCCATCAGTTACTATTCCCAAGAGCCGGTGGCCGTTATCCATGACCAAGACACACCCTAAACGCTTGGCGTTCATCTCAAGCAAGGCCTCTTCCATGGAGACCTCTGGCCCCACTATAGGTAAAGCCTCTCCGGTAAGCATGATTTGGGAAACCTTTACTTTTAGGCGCTCCCCAAGGCTCCCTCCAGGGTGGTTGCGTTGAAAATCTTCTGGCCTGAGGTCTCTGATCTTGACCAAGGCCATGGCCAAGGCATCCCCTACCGCCAAGGCGGCGGTGGTACTGGCTGTAGGCGCTAGCCCCAAGGGGCAGGCCTCACGCGGCACGCCAACGTCTACCACTATGTCGGCGTGCTTGGCCAGGGTTGAATCCGGTCTTCCGGTAAAGGCGATGATCTTGACCCCTCTATTTCGCAGAAAGGGAAGGAGGACGTTTACTTCTTCGGTCTCCCCGGAATTAGAAAGGGCTAGCAGGACATCCTCGCTGGTGACCATTCCCAAGTCTCCGTGCAAGGCCTCAGCCGGGTGGAGGAAAAAGGCTGGAGTACCGGTGGAGGAAAGGGTGGCCACGATCTTTCGACCGATAAGGCCGCTTTTACCCATTCCGGTGACCACCACCCTCCCTCGGGCCTTGAGGATCAACTCTACCGCAGCCACAAAAGACCCACCCAATTTATTGGCTACCGTCTCCAAGCCTTCTATTTCGATGGCCAAGACACGGTGGGCTGTTTCAAGGATCAGATCTTTTTGATCAAAAGCGGTCATATTTACCTCGTCAAAGGTGATTTTAGACGAAAAGAAGTCTATTTGGGTTTGCCCCAAGATTACCACAAGAGGCCCAGGTTAGAAGATTTATTGTAGAAGATAATAACTATTATTTTCAGTGTCTTTTAAGGAACTTTTTCATGAAATCGCGGATACGGGAGTAGGCCTCTTCTAATACTTCTTCTGGAGGGAGAAAGACCACACGGAAATGGGCTGTACCAGGTTTTTGCCCGAAGCCACTCCCATGAACAACGACCACCCCTGTTTCGGCGATCAGCTCTTTGACAAATTCTCGGTCGGAGATATCAGGGATCTCGATCCGCGGGAAGGCATAAAAGGCCCCTTCGGGTTTGACGCAGGAGATACCGGGAATATCGTTTAACATCTCTACGGTTAGATCCCGCCGTCGTTGGAGTTTTTGAATTACCTCTTGCAAATGGGCCTGATTCCCATTGAGGGCCACAGGGATGGCATATTGCTTCGGATGGCTGGTAGAAAGTCTCGCTCGGGCCAATTTGTGAATGGCCTCTACGTAGTCTTTGACCAGGTCCCATGGTCCGGAGACAATGCCCCAGCCGATCCGAAAGCCCGGGGCCAGGTAACACTTGGAGAGCCCGTTAAAGGTGACCATAGGGATTTCTGGATCTAGTGAGGCGATGGAGACGTGTTTTTTGCCATCAAAGACCAGTTTGTCGTAAATCTCGTCTGAGAAGATGACCAGATTGTACTCCCGAGCGATCTCAACGATGCCCCGCAAGGTCTCTTCAGAAAAGACGGCCCCAGTAGGGTTGTTGGGATTGATGATCACAATGGCTCGAGTGCGTTCATTAAGCTTGGCTTCTATGTCGGCCAGATCCGGTTGCCAGCCATTTTCTTCATCAAGGTAATAAGGAT
>CAZKEG010000059.1:0-7633 GCA_964551715.1 uncultured Thermodesulfobacteriota bacterium | reverse complement strand
TTTGAAGAGTTTTTGGCCATTTTAAAGCATTACGGTATAGAACAAGTTATAGACGTGCGCTCTTTTCCCAAGAGTAAACGCTACCCTCATTTTGATCGGGAAGAATTGGCCGAAAAATTACCCTTTTATGGTATTTTATATTGGTGGCTTGGGCCGGAGCTTGGCGGTTATCGTCGAGGAGGTTATGAGGCCTATATGCAGACTGAGGCCTTTGCCAAAGGGCTTACCCGTTTGATAGAAAAGGCCAAAAGTAAGCCAACAGTCATCATTTGCGCCGAAAGGTTTCCTTGGAAATGCCATCGACGTTTTATCGCCCAAAGATTGGAGGAAAAAGGCATTGAAGTGATCCATATCCTGGATAAGGAACGTACTTGGCCAAAATCATCTCATAGACAGTTGCTCTTAGAGCTTGATCGCCAATGAGATTTTGAAAGTCTTTATAGTCGGTAAGGATCAAAAATTTCCATAAATGTTTAGTTTATTTATAAGGTATTTTGATGAAGAATCTTTCTTCAATGACCGATTGGAGAGACATGCGGCGGGCTAAGATCTTGTTCTTCCTCCTCCTGTTAGGGTTCTTATTCACCTTGGGATGTCTCAAAAACAATCGCCTAGAGAGGATCAAGGAACGGGGTGAGCTGCGGATCGTGACTCTAAACGCCCCTACTACCTATTACGAATACCGAGATGAACCCGCCGGCTTTGAATACGAGCTGGCCTCAGCCCTGGCCCGGTATCTAGGAGTCAAGCCCCGTTTCATAGTCAAGGACACCATTACCCAAGTCTTTGAGGCCTTGGAAGACGGAGAGGCTGATCTGGCTGCAGCGGGTCTGACCCTCACCCCAGAGCGTCAAAAACGCTTTCTTTGTAGCCTTCCTTATTACGAAGTGG
The DNA here is from genome assembly GCA_964551715.1 of uncultured Thermodesulfobacteriota bacterium. GTDB lineage: Bacteria > Desulfobacterota > Thermodesulfobacteria > Thermodesulfobacteriales > Thermodesulfatatoraceae > CAZKEG01. The sequence continues at coordinate 6,742 of CAZKEG010000059.1, read as the reverse complement.
TCCAGGAGGTCGTCTGCCGGCAGGGGAGGCCTTGTCCCAAGTCCGTAAAGGATCTCATCGGGCGCACCTTGGTCGTCCCCAAAGACAGTAGCTATGAAGAAAAGCTCAGATCTTTAAAGCAGAAATACCCTGATCTTACCTGGGAGAGTAGTCCAGAGCTTAGTACCGAAGAACTCCTTGAGAGGGTTTGGCAAGGGAAGATCGATTATGTGGTGGCGGATTCAAACATCGTGGCCATCACCAGGCGTTATTACCCAGAGCTCCTTATTTGTCTTGATTTGACCAAGCCGCAAAAGTTGGTCTGGATGATGCCTAAAGACGCCACCGAACTCCAGGCCGTGGTCAACGAGTGGTTGGGCCGATACCTTCGATCCACGGCCTACAAAAATTTAGTCGAGAAATACTATGGTTTTATAGAGATCTTTGATTATCTAGACGTCAAACGCTTTATCCGACGCATTCACACCTTGCTCCCGCGGTATCGCCCCCTCTTTGAAGTAGCCGCCGCTAAGTATGGGTTGGACTGGACCTTGCTCGCCGCCGTGGCCTATCAGGAATCTCACTGGAAGCGCTGGAGTAGAAGCCCCACCGGTGTCCGGGGGATCATGATGCTCACCCTCAACACAGCCCGTGAGCTGGGGATCACCAATCGCCTTGATCCCAAGCAGAGCATCATGGGCGGGGCACGTTATCTGGCCAAGATCCGAGCCAGGCTCCCGGCCTCGATCAAGGACCCGGACCGGGAGTGGTTTATGCTTGCGGCCTATAACGTGGGCTTTGGCCACCTGATGGATGCCAGGGAATTGGCCGCCAAACTGGGTAAGGATCCGAATCGCTGGCAGGATGTGGCCGAAGTCTTACCCTTGCTTTCTCGGAAGAAATACTATCGCCATCTGAAACACGGATATGCCCGGGGCTGGGAACCGGTGATCTATGTCCAACGAATAAGAAATTATGTGGATATCTTGCAGCAGACCCTAGGGCTCAAAAAGACGACTGCCTCGAAGAATAGATTCCACCAGGAAGAGCAAGAAGAGCTGGCCGAGACTTCTTCACCAAACCTTAAAGTTGCCTCACCATAGTCTCATCGGGCTAGGGGATCGCCTAGTCCCGAGTAATCGAGTAAAAAAATTTCTATGAAATTCATTCGCCTGCGGAAGGTCTGTCAGCACAATCTCAAGGGCTTTGATCTGGAGTTACCCCTTTATCAGGTCATTGCGGTCACCGGGGTTTCGGGCTCTGGCAAGTCGTCCCTGGTCTTTGACACCCTCTATGCCGAGGGCCAGCGCCGTTATGTAGAGACCTTTTCTGCCTATCTAAGGCAATACCTAGAAAGGCTCCCACGCCCGAAAGTAGAGGCCATCGAGGCCATCCCTCCGGCCATTGCCATTGAACAGACCAACCCGGTCAAGAGCTCCCGTTCGACGGTGGGCACGCTGACTGAATTGACCCATTTTACCAAAATGCTCTACTTCCGGGCCTCAGAACCTTGGTGTCCTGTTTGCGGACGTCCTATTCGTCAGGAAGATCCGATTTCAGCAGCCAAGAAGCTTATGGCCCTCCATCCCGGAGAACGGGCGGTGCTTACCGCTCGAATCAAGGTCGGTGAGGAAAGGCTTTTGCGCGAGGGCCTGCTTCAGGCCGGATACTTTCGTCTTTATTTAGATCAACGGGTCTGCGATCTGGAAGAGATAGAGGACTTGCCTGAAGAAGTAGAGGTGGTCCTTGATCGCTTAAAACTTGAGCCAAAGGATCTTTCCCGGCTGGTGGAGGCCTTTGAGCGTGGCTTTCAAATCGCCAGTGAAGTACGGATCCATTTACCTTATGGCTGGGAAGAGCGTTTTACCAACAAGGCCCGTTGTCCTTATTGTAGTTATCACGTGCCACGAAAGACCCCTAATCTCTTCTCTTTTAACAGCCCCATCGGGGCCTGCCCAGAGTGTCGAGGTTTTGGCCGGGTAATCGACATTGATTGGGATCTAGTCATCCCTGATCAAGGAAAAGCCATCAAAGACGGGGCCATCACCGTACTTGAAATGCCCTTTGCCTGGGAGGTGGAAGAAGACCTCTTTGATTATTGCCGCAAGAAAGGCATCCCTCTGGATAGACCCTGGGGTGAGCTGCCGGAAGAGGTCCGGCAAAAGATCCTCTATGGTGATGGGGATTGGTACGGGATAAAGGGCCTTTTTGATTGGCTGGAGACCAAGCGGTATAAGGCCCATGTACGCATCCTGCTTTCGCGATTCAGGGCCTATCTCCCTTGCCCGGCTTGTAAAGGAACAAGGTTTAAGCCAGAGACCCTGATTTTTCGTCTAAACGACCTCAACCTGGCCGAGTTTTATGCCCTCTCTATTGAAAAGGCCAGGCAGTTTATGGCCGAAGTCCTCGAGATGGACCTTGACCGGGCCACCGCCCTCCTGGCCCAGGAGGTCCATCGACGCCTGGTCTATCTTGATGAAGTCGGTCTTTCGTATCTTACTCTGGATCGTCAGAGTCGAACTCTCTCTGGTGGTGAGGTGGCCAGGGTGATGCTCACCCGGGCCCTTTCCTCCGAATTGGTCGAGACGCTTTACCTCTTTGATGAACCCACTACCGGGCTTCACCCGCGGGACACGGCCAAGGTGGTCGATTTTCTGCACCGCTTGGCGGAGAAGGGTAATACCGCCGTGGTCGTGGAACATGACCCGGAAGTTATCTTGGCCTCAGACTTTGTCGTCGATCTAGGCCCAGGGGCCGGTGAGGCTGGGGGAAGGCTCCTCTATGCCGGGTCGGGAGGAGGGCTCCTTGAAGCGCAGACCCCTACGGCCCAGGCCTTAAAGGAATTCGGGCAGAGGAAACCCTTACCCGAGGCCAAAGAATTCAAGGAATTTTTGATCATTCAGGGGGCTAGCGAAAACAATCTTCAAGAAATCGAAGTCAAGATTCCGCTTACTGCTTTTTCGGTGATCACCGGTGTCTCGGGTTCTGGGAAATCTACCCTCCTTGAGTTGATTCTTTATCGGGGACTCAAGCGCTTAAAGGGCGAGGCCACCGAGCCACCGGGGAGGTTTTCGGCCATCATCGGGGCGGAAAAGATAAACCAAGTAATCCTGGTGGACCAGAGCCCTCTGGCCCGTTCCCCTCGGGCCAATCCAGCTACTTATCTCAAGGCCTATGACCTTATTCGAAAACTGCTGGCCAGTACAGAACAGGCCAAGGAACTAGGTCTTTCGGCCTCGGCCTTTTCCTTTAATTCTCCGCTTGGCCAATGTCCGCACTGCGGGGGGCTTGGGTTTGAAGTGGTAGAGATGCAGTTTTTGTCTGATCTCTATTTTCCCTGTCCAATCTGTAAAGGGCGCCGGTTTCGAGAAGAGATCCTCTCTGTACGCTGGCGGGGAAAGAACGTGGCCGAGATTCTGGAACTGACCATCACCGAGGCCAAAGACTTCTTTTCTGGCCATAAAGAACTCTGTCGAAGGCTTGCCGCGGCGGAAAAAGTCGGTCTTGGCTACCTACGTTTGGGGCAGCCAATCAGTACCCTTTCAGGCGGTGAGGCCCAGCGGCTCAAAATCGCCAAATATCTCTTCTCCCCCGAGGGGCAAAAGAATCTGTTTCTCTTAGATGAACCCACCGTAGGTCTTCACTTAAAAGACATAGAGAAATTGCTTCAGGCCCTGAGGGCCTTGGTGGAGCAAGGGAACACCGTGGTGGTAGTCGAGCACCACCCGGGAGTGATCCGCCAGGCCGACTGGGTGATCGACCTTGGGCCTGAGGGAGGTGAAAGGGGCGGGCGTCTCCTCTACCAAGGCCCGATTAAAAGGCTTTTAGATATTCCTGATTCCCCTACTGCCCAGTATCTAAAAAGGGATCCGTTCCCGTTTTCAGAGCGGGGCAGACAATCAAGCCTCAAAAAACAAACTAAAACCCACCAAAAGACGCCAGATTCGATTCTTAAAAATAGAGATCCGTTCCCATTTTCTCAAAAGAGCATCAAGATTATCGGGGCCAGGCACCACAACCTCAAAGACCTCTCTATCGAAATCCCGCGCGAGAAATTAACCGTAATCACCGGTGTCTCCGGCTCAGGGAAATCTACCCTTGCCTTTGACATCATTTTTGCCGAGGGTCAGCGCCGGTATATCGAAAGCCTCCCGGCCTATGTTCGCCAATTCTTGAAACTTTATGAACAGCCAGAGGTTGATCTGGTCGCCGGGCTTCCACCTACGGTGGCCATCGAGCAGCGCACCAGCCAAGCTGGCCCGCGTTCGACCGTGGGGACCCTCACCGAGATTTTGCATTACTTGCGGCTGCTCTACGCCCGGGTGGGAGAGGCTCATTGTCCAAAGTGTGGCCGAAGGCTTACTCAAACTGATAAAGAAGAGATAAGACGTCTCTTATTCGAACGGTTTTTCGGCCAGGAATTACTCATCTTGGCCCCAAAAGTGAGGCGACGGAAGGGATTTCACCGACCGATCTTTGAGGCTGCCCTTCGGGCGGGAAGGACTTTGGTCCGGGTAGATGGTCGGCTCTTAGAAATGCCTCCGATCCCTGAGCTTTCGCGCTACCGCGAACACACCATCGAGATTGGGATCGGGAAGGTCAAAGTCCTTCCTGAAGAGGAAAAGCGGCTTGAAGAGCTCCTAAAGATGGCCTTTTCTGAAGGGCGTGGGGAGGTGGTTTTGCTTGGTGATGGTGAGGAATTACTCCTTAGCGAAAAGCTCTTCTGTCCAGAGTGTCGGGTCTCTTTGCCGGAGCCTGATCCCCTGCTCTTTTCCTTCAACACCAAGGCCGGGGCCTGTCCCCGGTGTGAAGGTTTAGGCCGAATTAACGGCGGGGTGTGTTCGATCTGTCAAGGAACAAGGTTACGAAAAGAGGCCTTAGCCTTTAAAATTGGCGGGCTAGATATTGCTGCCCTTTCTGATCTCTCAGCCGAAGAGGCCCTCAAGTTTCTGGAAGGTCTTACCTTTTCTGGACGAGCGGCAGAAATGGCCGGCCCCATTCTTTCTGAGGCCTTAGCCAAGCTTCGTTTCCTCTGTGACGTAGGATTATCTTATTTACCTCTTTCCCGCAGCGGGGAGACCCTTTCTGGCGGTGAGGCCCAGCGGGTGCGGCTAGCGGCTCAGCTTGGGTCGAATCTTACCGGGGTGTGTTATGTGCTTGATGAACCAACCATCGGCCTTCACCCTTGTGACAATCGCCTCTTGATCAAGGCCCTTAAGGATCTGAAGAAGCGTGGAAACACGGTGATTGTCGTGGAACACGACGAAGAGACCATGCACCAGGCCGATTTCCTGATTGACCTTGGCCCAGGAGGCGGAAAAGGCGGAGGGCAGGTGGTCTTTTCCGGGACGATGACAGAGCTTTTAGAAAGCGAGACTTCGATCACCGCCAAGGTCCTCAAAGATAAGAACCGTTATCAACTTACCAGTCGACGGCGCCGAGTAGAAAATTTTCTGGTCCTCAAAGGGGCTTCGGCCAGGAATTTAAAAAATATTCAGGTCAAGATTCCGCTAGGTACCTTGACCGTGGTCACCGGGGTCTCGGGCTCGGGTAAGTCTACTTTGGTCATGGAGGTCCTTTACGAGAACCTGAGACGGCGTCTAGCTGGCCGAGAATTGGTAGATCTAGCTGAACTTTTGGGCGAGGAGGGGATCAGGCGGGTCGTGGTGGTGGATCACTCGCCTATCGGGCGCACGCCCCGTTCCACCCCAGCCACCTATGTGGGCCTCATGGACCGTATCCGGGAACTCTTTGCCGGGCTGCCTGAATCCCGGGCTAGGGGTTGGACCGCCAGCCGGTTTTCCTTCAACGTTTCTGAGGGGCATTGTGAGGCCTGCAAAGGCCAAGGGCGACTCAAGGTAGAAATGAAGTTTCTGCCTGAGGTTTACATGACCTGTGAGGTTTGCGGCGGGGCCCGTTATAACGAGGAGACCCTTCAGGTGCGTTATCGAGGAAAAAACATCGCCGAAGTGCTTGAAATGACTATCTCCGAGGCCAAAGATTTCTTTGCCCGAGTATCTAGTCTAGCCGAGCCCCTAGGTTTGCTTTGCGATCTGGGGCTTGATTATCTTACCTTGGGTCAGCCAAGTCCTACGCTTTCCGGAGGCGAGGCCCAGCGCGTCAAGCTCGCCGCAGAGTTTATTAAGGGCAAACGAGGAGGGACCTTATTTATCCTTGATGAGCCCACCACCGGTCTTCATATCGCCGATGTGGCCAAGCTCTTAAAACTCTTGCATAGCCTGGTAGATCGCGGGGATACAGTGGTAGTCATCGAGCACAATCTAGACGTGATCAAAGAGGCAGACTGGATCATTGACCTTGGCCCAGAAGGCGGTAACAAAGGCGGGGAGCTCCTCTTCCAAGGCCCTCCAGATGGGCTGCTCAAGACTAATACCAATACTGCCCAAGCCCTACGGGAATTTTTAAAGAAGGGTTTTTAGCGAGGAGGATAAAGACATAAAAAAATGGAGCGGGAAACGGGATTCGAACCCGCGACATCCACCTTGGCAAGGTGGCGCTCTACCACTGAGCTATTCCCGCTCCGAACTACTTAATAAATAACGGCCCTAAGGATTTCTGTCAATGTCTAAAGCTCCGCCAAACGCAGGAGACGCTCATAATCGGCATCTACCCGACGCTGAATCTCAGCGATCAACTCGGGTGTTAGGTGACGGAAACGACGCTGGAGCTTCAGGTATTCCTCAACCGGCTTTGGTCTAGTGACCTTACGCGTAATATAGTATTTCCCCTCGATCACTTCATA
>CAZKEG010000058.1:0-7688 GCA_964551715.1 uncultured Thermodesulfobacteriota bacterium | reverse complement strand
TTGGAGTTTCCGTCTGGGCATAGCCAACCTCCTCCTCTTGGATTATTAAAATTTTACTTACACAAAATTTTTCCGGGCCTGACAAATGAAGATGGCTGCGATAATTTTCACTCAATGAAGACCAAAGGACCAAACGCCGGGGAGAAGAGCTTCCTCCCCCTTTTAAGGCCGATAGAATTTGCTACTCGTCATCAATTTGCCAATCTAGAAAAGATCAAAGACCTGGAAGGAACTCTTAAAAACGCCCTCAAAGGCCTCAAAGATTTGATTTCGAAGGAGGCCTTTAACGATTTAAAAGGATTGATTGAAGGTTTAGAAAGGGCTCCTTTTGAAGAAAAAAAAGAACGTCTTCAAAAGATTTTAGAGATAATTGAAAAACTCCAGACCGAAGATCATCAGCTTGAGGTCGAATTTCCTCCTTATCCAGACTTAGCTACCTATCGAACCTACCGCAAGGAGCTAGAAAGACCGATCCAATTCCTTAAAGGGGTAGGGCCTAAACTGGGGGCCAAGTTAGCCGTAAGAGAGATCCATACCGTGGAAGACCTGCTTTATTTTCTCCCCAAGGCCTATGAAGACCGAAGGTCCTTTACCCCCCTTCGGGCGGTCAAGGTCGGAGAACGGGTAACCGTACGGGGAGAAATCATCTTGGCCGGGCCGGTTAGTTTCAGACGACGTAAAGTCTTTGAGATCGTCATCTCCGATGGGGAAGGTCTGCTGGCGGCCAAGTGGTTTCACTTTAACGAACGCAAATTCAAAGAACTCTTCAGACCCGGCAAAGAGGTCATCCTCTCTGGCGAAGTCTCCTTTTTCGCTGGTCGAAAAGAGATCATCCACCCGGAGGTAGAATTCCCAGGGGAACAGGAAGACCTTTCCCTTCACGTCGGGCGGATCTTGCCCGTTTATCCCACCATTGAGGGTCTCTCTCCCAAGGTCTTGCGTCGCATCATCTCTCGTGCGGTCAAGGATTTCGCTCCCAAACTGGTCAGTTTTATCCCCCATGAGATCCTTAGACAGCGGGGACTTTTGCCCCTTTCTTTGGCCATTGAAGGGCTCCATTTTCCTAAGGACGAAGATGATCTCTCTTTATTAAACGAAGGGCGAAGCCTCTATCATAAAAGTCTCGCCTTTGATGAATTTTTCTTTTTAGAACTGGCCATGGCCCTTCGCAAATCTCGGGTGGCCAAGAGTCCGGGGATTTCCTTCCGCGTGGATTCAGAAAAGGCAAGGCTCTTTTTAAAGGCCCTGCCCTTTAAACTCACCCGGGCCCAAAAACGGGCCTTTGAAGAGATAAAACGCGACATGGCCAAGGCCTACCCCATGAATCGTCTCCTCCAAGGTGATGTAGGGTGTGGCAAAACGGTGGTGGCCTTCTTGGCTGCCCTTATTGCCATTGACAATGGTTATCAGGTGGCCTTGATGGCCCCGACCGAAATCTTGGCGGAGCAGCACTACAGCAATTTTCGGCGCCTGGCTGGCATCTCTGGAGTAGAGATTGCCCTCCTCACCGGCGGACGAACGGCCCGAGAGAAGAAAAAGATATACGAAGGCCTGGCCTCAGGGCACATTCATTTCGTTATCGGGACCCATGCCCTCTTTCAAGAAGCGGTACAATTCAAAAAGCTTGGGTTGGTGATCATCGACGAACAACACCGCTTTGGAGTCTTACAAAGGGCTGCCTTGCGAGAAAAAGCCAAGGGCGTTGATCCAGACACCCTGGTCATGACTGCCACCCCCATCCCGCGGACCTTGGCCATGACTGTTTACGGTGATCTTGATGTCTCCATCATCGATGAGATGCCCGCCGGAAGGAGGCCGGTGAAGACTATGTTGTTTTCGGGCAAAGAGAGACATAAGGCCTACGCCATTGTCCGCCAAGAGTTGGAAAAGGGGCATCGGGCCTATGTGGTCTTTCCTTTAGTCGAAGAATCAGAGAAAATGGATCTCTTGGCCGCGACCACTATGGCCGAATATTTACAAAAAGAGGTCTTTCCCGAGTATAAAGTCGGGCTCTTACACGGCAAGATGCGACCTGCAGAAAAAGAGAGGGTCATGAGGGCCTTCAAACAGGGCGAGATTCAGGTCCTGGTCTCCACTACGGTCATTGAAGTGGGTGTAGATGTCCCTGAGGCCACGGTCATGGTCATTGAAAACGCCGAACGTTTTGGCCTTTCACAACTACATCAACTCCGCGGGCGGGTGGGACGGAGCGATCGCGAATCCTATTGCCTTTTGATTGCTGACAAGCTAAGCCCGGATTCAGAGGCCTGTCGACGGCTACGTATCCTTTGTCAGACCAACGATGGCTTTCGTATCGCCGAGGAAGACATGAAGATCCGCGGGCCGGGAGAACTCCTGGGGACGAAGCAATCCGGGTTTTTGCAGTTTCGGCGGGCAGATCTGGTGCGAGACTACGATATGTTGGCCGTGGCCAGGGAAGAGGCCTTTAGGCTGGTAGAAAGAGATCCCGGGCTTTTGGCCGAAGAGCACCAAGGATTAAGGGTCGTTTTGATGGAACGCTGGGCAGAACGACTCAAACTTTCCGAAGTAGCTTAGGAGGATTTATGAAGGCGGTTAAGATCGGTGTCATTGGTTTTGGGGTGGTGGGTTCTGGGACGGTGAAGATCATTTTTGAAAACCAGTCTTTGATCAAGAAACGTCTTGGGCAACCTTTGATCGTCAAAAAGATTGCGGTCCGCAACCCAAATCTCCCACGACTGATAGAAGTCCCCGAAGGCATGCTCACCACCGATGTAGATAGCATCATTAAAGATCCAGAGATTAGCATCGTGGTGGAATTGATCGGCGGTATCGAACCAGCGCGCACCTTTATCTTAAAGGCCATCGAGGCTGGCAAACACGTGGTCACTGCCAACAAGGCCTTGCTTGCCGAACACGGGCGCGAATTATTCACCGCTGCCGCAGAAAAGGGAGTAGATATTGCCTTTGAGGCCGCCGTAGGAGGCGGGGTGCCCATCATCAAGACCATCAAAGAGAGCCTTACCGGCAACCGGCTGCTTTCCCTCGTTGGCATCGTCAACGGGACTTGTAACTACATCCTGACCAGGATGCTTGAAGAAGGTCTCTCTTTTGAAACGGTGCTACGCCAGGCCCAAGAGGCCGGTTTTGCCGAGGCCGACCCAAGCCTTGACATTGACGGCCTTGATGCCGCCCACAAGCTGGCTATCCTAGCCAGCCTGGCCTATGGCACAGAGGTAAGACTGGAAGATATCTACGTGGAAGGCATTCGGGAGGCGGATCCCTTGGATCTAGCCTTTGCCAAGGAATTAGGGTTTGTGACCAAACTCTTGGCCATCTGTCGTGACAGTAAAAACGGCCTTGAGGTCCGCGTCCATCCGGCCTTAGTGTCAGAAAGTCATGTCCTGGCCTCAGTGCGCTTGGCCTATAATGCCTTCTACATCCGCGGAGACGCCGTGGGTGATATCTTGCTCTATGGCCTTGGGGCTGGGCAGATGCCCACTGGAAGCGCGGTGGTAAGCGATATCATCGACCTTGCCCGTAATATCATCGTCGGGGCCTCTGGACGCATCCCTCCCCTCTCCTACCAGATGGCTAATATCACCCCGGTAAAGATCAAACCCATGAACGAAGTCGTCTGTCGGTATTATTTTCGCTTTTCCGTGGTGGATCGTCCGGGGGTGTTGTCCAAGATTGCTGGTATCCTGGGTGAACACCAGATCAGCATCGCCACCGTGATCCAAAAAGGCCGTGAAGAAGGTAGTTCGGTGCCCATTGTTATGCTCACCCACGAGGCTAGAGAAGAAGAGGTCCAAAAGGCCCTGAAAAAGATAGACCAATTAGAGGTGGTCACCGCTCCAACGAAGTTGATCCGCATTGAGGAGGGCTAAATCAAGAAATACTTAAGAGGTTCTGCTTAAGATTCTGAAAGCTAATAAAACCTTGGGTAATGATCGAAAAGAGTTCGCGATCTTTAAGCCCGACGACCTTTAGGAGCGAAGGCGGGATACGATAAGAAAGCCCGTCGGTACCCATGCCTATACCTAGGAGGTTGACCAAGATATTGGCCAGGGCCACGATGGCAGAGGTCTGGTTCTGGAGCATAAGGTCTTCGTCATGATGGGCGCGGACGGCAAAGATGATCTCTTGCGGAAAGCCCCAACGTCTCAAGAGCTCGGCCCCAACAATGGCGTGATCTGTCCCAAGGACCATGATCTCTGCCTCCATGAAGGAGAGCTTCTCTTCCCTGACCAATTCCTTGATCACCTCTAGTTCCCCGCCTACAAACATGTCCAGGACGATCTTTCCAATATCGTGGAGAAGGGCGGCGGTGAAGGAATGATCCGGCTGAGAGACCTTTACTTTTTCGCAGATGAGTTCGGCAAACACACCGCAACCCAGAGAGTGTAGCCAGACTTCGTAGGGGGAAAGGTTATAGCCTCGAAGGGGCTTATTCAGATATTGGCCGGCACAGGCGGCGATAAGAAAAAAGCGAATCTGATTAAGCCCTAGGAGGGCAAAGGCCTGGGGCAGAGATTCGATCTTGCGCCTCAGACCAAAATAGGCGGAATTGACCAGTTTTAGAAAGTTGGCCGTAATGGTGGCGTCATAACGAATGACCTTGGCTAAATCTTGAAAATTGATGTTTTCGTTCTCAAGCATACGAAGGGCACGAAAGGCCGTATCCGGGAAATTGGGTACGGCATTTAGTTCTTCGAAGATATAGTCAAGGATCTTTACCACGACTCTTCCTCTTCTTCGGTGGATTTGATGACGATCTTTCCGGTTGAAAGATCCAGACTTACCCTTCGAGGAAACGGCCCTCCCAAGCGTTCTTCGTAGCCAGAGATACCCTTGTCTTTAAAGAGTTTGCGGATCATGGAGGCATTAAGGCCCCCGAGATCAAAGACCGTAGGGGCCTCAAGAAACCTCGCCCCCCCGACGACCACGATCCGAAGATTTTCGAGATCGGCTCCGTTCTCTTCTAGGGCAGCCAGAAATTTATCCAGCCCCTCGTCGGCAAAGAAAGTGGGTTCGGTGCCATTGTTGCTGGTCGACAAGATCTTGGTTGCCGGAAGGACAAATATCCATAAACCCCCTACCTGAGCCTTTTTATCAAGGGCAGCCACCGCTACACAGGAACCCAGACTCTCACTTTCAAGAAGGCCTTTGCCCTTGATGACTTTATAAGTCCCCTTTTCGACGATCATTGGCTCAGATTTATCTCCCATTTTTACATTGCATTGTTATTTATCGGTCAGGAATTTCAAAACCTGAACACTTTGAACCGATACTTTTGTCTCTATTCCCCGGGTTTAGACCTTTTGATTCAGACGCCAGGCCCAAGCCAAGACCACGGCCACAGCCTCATACAAGGCCGGGGGGATTTCGGCCTCTATTTCCAAACGATAAAGGGCCTCCACCAAGGCCTCATCCTTCTTGATGGGGATGCCGTGTTCCTTGGCCAGGGCCAAGATCTTCTCGGCCAAAACCCCGGTACCCTTGGCTATCACCCGAGGGGCTTGGTCCTTTTCCGGATCGTATTTGAGGGCAGCAACCTTTTTACTCACCCTTTTCTTTCACTGAGGGCTTGGTCTTCTTACGCGGCCTCTTCTTCTTGCGAGAGGCCTTTTCCTCAGCCTTTTTCTCCTTTTCTTCTGGACCCTTTTCTTCTCTTATCGAGTCCTGAGAAACCCGAGGTTTAGCCTCTTCTTCAAAGCGGATTTCCTCCGGTGGGAGAGAAAGATCTGGCTCGATTAAAATAGCGGTGCCGTAATGTTCTTCCAAGGCAAAAAGTTCTCGGCGTTTACGATTCAAAAGATAAGAGGCCAGGTCCGGGGCAGCCTTAAGCCGAATTGAGGCCAGATCTCTTTCAGCCAAACGGCTCCGTAAGCGCCGCAAGACCCCGGTGGCCAAGACTTCTACTGTTCGGATCAAGCCTTGACCACGGCAGCAAGGACAGGGACGATGACTCCCCCACTGAATTGGGGCCTGTAACTTCTGGCGAGCTAGCTCAATAAGACCAAGTTTGCTGAAACGGGTCATGGTGATCTTGGCCCGGTCCTTCTTAAGACACTCCCGCAGGCGTTTTTCTACTTGAGTTCGGTGTTTTGATTGACGCATAGCAATGAAGTCGATCACCACCAGCCCTCCTAGATCGCGCAGACGAAGTTGCCTAGCGATCTCTTCCGCGGCTTCGAGATTGGTCCGAAAGGAGGTCTCCTCAAGGTCTTTTTCCTTAACGCACCGACCGGAATTGACGTCAATAGCCACCAAGGCCTCGGTGGGTTCGATAAAGATGGTACCCCCAGAGGGGAGAGGGACCACTGGTTGGTAGATGCTCTCGATTTGTTCTTCTAGGTTAAAGAGCGAGAAAATAGGCCTGTCTTCGGTAAAGCGCTTGACCAAACCGGTCTGACGCGGGGCGACCAGTTTGAGAAATTTTTTTACCAATTCAAAGGCCTGGTCGGTATCAACCAGGATCTCTTTTACTTCAGAAGAGAGGTGTTCTCGTAAGAAACGGGTAATGACATCTTGGTCTTTATAAAGAAGGGCCGGGGCCTTGACCTTGGCCGCCTGACGTTTGATCTCGTTCCAGAGCCGCAAAAGATAGCGCAGGTCAGCCATGATGTTTTTCTTGGCTGCCTCAGCCGCCGCCGTCCTGATGATGACTCCGATCCCCTCCGGAAGCTTGAGACCCAAAAGGATATCCTTTAGGCGTTTTCGTTTGACCTCATCGGTGACCTTCTTAGATACCCCCTGGGAAGGATTACCAGGCATAAGGACGACGTAACGCCCGGGAAGACTCAGATAGGTGGTCAGGCTTGGCCCTTTGGTCGGGGTCTCCTCCTTGACGATCTGGACCAATAACTCCTGGCCTGGCTCAAGGAATTCAGGCAGTCTTGAACGACCGCTACGATCAACGACCTCAGCATAGCCGTAATATTCGGGGTGGATCTCCTTAAAGGGGAGATAACCATTACGTTTAAGACCGATGTCCACAAAGGCTGCCCGAAGACTGGGTTCGAGATTAATCAGTTTGCCCTTGTAAATATTGCCCTTGGTGTGCTCCCGAACGACCGTCTCTACGGCAAAGGCCTCTAGACGCCCTTCTTCTACTAGGGCCACCCGAATCTCTTCCGGCTGATCAGCATTGACTAAAATGACTCTGTTGGCCTTCTTAGAGGCCTTTTTCGGTCGTGACATCTCCGCCCCCCGCTTCTAGCTCTTCTTTGTGCGTGACCTCGGCCTTGATTCGATCTAGGGTCTCGGAAAGCACCTTTATCACATTTTCTCGGAAATCTCCGGCGACCGCCAAGACCATCAGGGGCTCTCCTACCTCACGCTTACCTTCAAAAACCTCAACCTCCACCGCCACAATTCCCGGCCTTTGCCGCGCTTCAGCTATAATCTCTTTAAGCCTCTCCCAATCTACCTTTACCCAAACCCCCTTTACCGGCCTCCCATCTCGTGAAAAGGAACGCACTATACCTACATGAAAGAGGATCATGCCAGCTCTTTCCATTTCTGGAATTTCTTTTAAACGAGAAAAAAAACTATTTAAGTCTACCATCCTTATCTCCTAAAACTCAGGTGTAAAAAAATTTCCCTTGCACCGTCGACTTCAGGTATTATCTCTCTCAATGAGAAATGTTCAGCAAATTTTAAATAAAGTTGGGCGTTTAAAACCGAAATTTCAACTTAAAAAG
>CAZKEG010000057.1:0-7769 GCA_964551715.1 uncultured Thermodesulfobacteriota bacterium | reverse complement strand
AGAAGAGGAGGTCCTACCTAGTCCTTCAAGCCCTCAAACCCTTAAGCGGAAATTTGGCCTAAAATTCGTGATGGCTTTTCCCTTACGGTAATAGAGACCACTTTCTATCTGGTGAACCAGAACATTACGGCTCCACTCATCTTCGATGGTCTGCTGGATGTACCAGATACGCTCAGCAGAATCTTTGACCTTTTCAAGAAGTGTAATGTTGTGATACCAGGTAATTTGTGCAAGCACCTCTTGCACAAATTCTTTATTTGGATAGGCCTCAGCAAAGGCCCGCATATACTTCAAGAAACTCTTGCCTCAAGTCCTGCGAAAGACGCTCTATCACCTTGGCTCCCCAGCTTTCTTTTCTCTGGCGTTCCAGGATCATCCGGCCGATTTCCCAGTAAAGCAGAATAAGTTCCCGGTTGGCAGAAAGGACAGCCTTGACCCGCGCCCTTCGAATGCGCTCCTTCAAATTCGCTAAAAACAAATTGAGTCTCCAGTTCCGCCACTAGGCGCTTCATCTTTTCTTCAAAAACTTCATCGTCCTCTTCCTGGATCTCTACGCCCACATAGCGGCTCGGGGTAAGTATGTAATCGTGCTCCTCTGATTTTTTCTATGGTGGTGCTTTTACAAAATCCAGGAATATCTTTATATTCGCCGGCGCCTTCTTCCCTACGCCAGGCATGGTACGTCCGAGCAATTTCTTGGATTTCTTCGTCGGTTAGCTCCCGATGAACGCGATCCACCATGTGGCCCATACGGCGGGCGTCGATAAAAAGAACTTCGCCCCGGCGGTCGCGAAGACGCTTCTTTTGACCGGCCGGAGGGTGCCCGCTCTTGTCCCTGGCCAGAAACCATAGGCAGGCCGGGATCTGGGTGGTGTAAAAAAGTTTATCAGGCAGGGCCACAATACAGTCCACTAAGTTGGCCTCCACGATATTTTTGCGAATTTCACCTTCGTTCGACTGGTTGGAAGAAAGCGAGCCGTTGGCCAGGACTACCCCGGCGTAACCTACTGGCGAGCGGTGATGGATCATGTGTTGTAGCCAGGCAAAGTCGGCGTTCGCGTCGGCGGAAGCCCATATTTCCAGCGTTTGTCGTGGCGTAGTTGTTCTGCGCCCCAGTTTTTCATATTGAAGGGCGGATTGGCCAGGATGTAATCAGCTTTGAGATCAGGGAACCTATCATTCAAAAAGTATCGCCTTGCTCGATCTTGCCGTCTATACCACGGATGGCAAGGTTCATCTTGCAAAGACGCCAGGTGGTGTAATTAAGCTCCTGGCCGTAAATACTGATCCGGGCCCTGGCCCGCCCACCGTTACCATTGCCCGTGGCGTGGGCCTCTACAAAACGTACCGACTGCACAAACATGCCACCAGAGCCACAGCAAGGGTCGTAAACTCGACCCTCAAAAGGTTCAAGCATCTCGACGAGAAGCTTTACCACCGAAGCCGGAGTGTAAAATTCACCCCCTTTGCGGCCTTCAGCGCTAAGCAACCTGGCCGAGAAAATATTCGTAAACCCGCCCCAGGAGGTCCTTGGATCGGGCCTCTTCGCCCTCTAACCGAATGTTCGTAATCAGATCTATGAGTTGGCCCAGGCGCTGTTTATCTAGGGCCGGACGAGCATAATCTTTAGGAAGCACTCCTTTTAGGGAGGGGTTCTCTCGCTCTAAGGCCTCCATGGCCTCGTCCACTATCTGGCCGATCTCCATCCGTCGGGCGTTTTGCTTGAGACGCTCCCAACGAGCCTCGGGGGCACCAAAATATATTTGCCGCTCGGTACTCGTCCGGATCTTCGGGATCGGCGCAAGGTTCTTGTTCGAGTCGTTTGCGATGTTCCTCGAAAGCATCCGAGATGTACTTAAGAAAAATCAGTCCCAGCACCACGTGCTTATACTCGGCGGCGTCCATGCTACCTCACAGGGCATTGGCCGCCTCCCACAACTCCGCTTTAAATCCAAGGTTAGCGGTGTTGTTTTCAGTTTTTTTGCGACCGCGTCTGGTCTTACTTTTTGGTTTACTCATATCTTCTCTAGGGCTCTTGGTTTTACCTTGGAGCTCTGCTAGAAATTCATCAAAAGGGTTTTGCCTCGCCATTCGAGCCTCCGATAATTGAATTTCTCACAAGTTTACTACCACAAACTCAATACTTCTTGATCTTCTGAATCACCTTCCCAATTATTTCGTGCTCATTGGTGAGCTGGATCTGGGGGTACTTGGGGTTCCTCTCATACCCAAAGAATCCCCAAAGATCAAGCGGCGGAGGCCTGTTCCTCTTCTAATTCTTGGTTTAATAACTCGACCAACTTCCAAGGGGAGGCCAGACAAACGTCGATCATGGTGTGATAGGTACGGAGAAGATCGCAAAAAGAGATAAATTTTTGGAGCAAGTTGGTATGGATCTTCCCTTTACGCAAAACCAGGAGGAGTTGTCTGGTAATTTTAAGTTCCGGAATATGGAGTTCCTTTAACCAACCCCTTTCTAGTTCTCGGCAGATGGTAAGGCTAGAAATACAACTAAGACCAAGACCGGCCTCTACGGCTCGTTTGATGGCCTCAGTGTGCCCAAGTTCCATAAAGACGTAAATTCGATCTAAATACTTGGAGAGCTCGCCCTTGAAGATCTCCATTAGGCTTGAATCCTCTTTTGGCATGACCCAAGGGGCGTCTTGAATGTCTTCCGGTAAGAGCTTTTCCTTTTGGGCCAAGGGGTGATTAGGAGAAGAGATGATACACAATTTGTCGGTGAGCCAAGGAATGATGTCGACTTTATCGCTTTGGACCAGGCCTTCGATCAAGGCTACATCGACCTTGCTCTTTTCAACCGCTTGTTCTATCTGGCGGCTGTGGCCGATGATCATATTGATCTGGGCCTGAGGGTACCTCTTGGTGAAGGCACTGACTATGTAAGGTAAGATATAGTTTCCGATGGTAAAGCTGGCCCCTACATACAGATTGCCGGAGACAGTCTCGTTTTCGGTAAGCAAGGCTTCAATATCTTTTATCTTGGAGACGATTTCTTGGGCATAGGGCAAGAGTAGTCGGCCTCGATCATTGAGGACGAGTCTTTTACCATGTCGATCAAAAAGCGGACCGTTTAGGAGATTTTCCAGTTCGGAGATAGCCATACTTACCGCTGATTGGGTAAGGAAGACGCGACGACTGGCTGCGGTGACATGGCCTGTTTCTGCCACGGCTAGAAATATTTCCAGTTGCCTCACTGTGATAGCCATCTTCCCCTCACCGGTGAATCTCTTCCATTACTTATCGTGAAGCTTTGAATAGGGTTTAAAAATTTTTATTTTTTTGAATTTTGAAGGTCTTTTTTGGGGGCTTTGAATCTTATTGGTGAATGTTTAACTTCCGAGTAGAGTTGAGAAGAGGTGGAGCGATGAACGAGAGGGTAAAAGAGATCGAGAAAGTGGAGACCAATTTACCAGCCAAGACCGAAGAGAAGGAAACCTATAAAGAATTGCCAGTCATCCCCAGTGATGCTGTCCTTTTTCCCCACATGGTCATGCCCTTCATGATCCATGAACCAGGACTCCTAAAGCTGATCGACGACACCCTGTCCTCTGATCGGATGGTAGCGGTGGTGGCGGTGAGGGAACCCAAGGCCGACCAGAAGGAACTCTTTGACGTCGGGACCGCAGCGGTGATCTTAAAGGCCACCCGCCTTGAGCCAGATCAAGTCCGCATTGTGGTCCAGGGGGTCTCCAGGATCGAAATCCTAGAGATTACAGCCAAGGAACCCTACCTTAGAGCCAAGGTACAGGTCCTTGAGGACTATGTTACCCATGACGTCGAAATAGAGGCCCTAGTCTCCAATATCAGGATCCTCTTCAGCAAGGTCTTAGAGTTTTCCCCGCAACTTCCCGGAGAATTGAAGACCTTGGCCCTTAATATCGACGAGCCAGGGACCTTGGCTGATATGGTCATCAGTAATCTTAACGTCCCGCATCACGAAAAACAGGAGATCCTTGAGACCTTAGATATCCGTGAGCGGTTGCACAAGATCTTACAGGCCTTGACGCGCCAGGTAGAGATCCTTGAGCTTGGGCAGAAGATCCAAGCCCAGGTCCGGGATCGGATGGAAAAGGCCCAAAAAGAATACTACCTGCGGGAACAACTCAAGGTCATTCGTAAGGAATTGGGCGAAGCCGAAGGGATCGAGGCTGAGGTCGAAGAACTTCGGAAAAAAATCGAAGAAAAGAATCTTCCGGATTATGTCCGTGATGAAGCCTTGAAAGAATTGAATCGTCTTTCGCGCATCCATCCCACTTCAGGGGAATATACCGTCATCCGAAATTATTTGGATTGGTTGCTTGAACTCCCTTGGCTTGAGGGCACCAAAGACGAGGTGGATCTTAAAAAGGCCAGAGAGATTTTGGATCAGGATCACTATGATTTAGAAAAGGTTAAGAAACGCATTCTTGAATATCTGGCGGTACGCAAGCTCAAGCCCGATATGAAGGGGCCTATCCTCTGCTTTGTCGGTCCTCCTGGAGTAGGGAAGACCTCCCTTGGTCGATCTATCGCCAAGGCCTTGGGACGTAAGTTTCTGCGTATCTCCTTAGGCGGGGTTCGAGATGAGGCCGAGATCCGTGGTCATCGGCGCACCTACGTAGGGGCCATGCCCGGGCGCATCATCCAGGGTTTAAGGCGGGTGGGAGTCAACAATCCGGTCTTCATGCTCGACGAGATAGACAAACTTGGAACCGATTTTCGAGGTGATCCGGCCTCGGCCTTGCTTGAGGTCCTTGATCCCGAACAGAACCAGGCCTTTTCTGATCACTATCTTGAGCTCCCCTTTGATCTCTCCAAGGTGATGTTCATCGCCACGGCCAATATGTTAGATACTATTCCTCCTCCGCTTCTTGATCGCATGGAAGTGATTGAGATCCCGGGCTATACCGAGGAGGACAAGCTCAAGATAGCCAAATACTACCTCGTCCCCCGCCAGCTTGAGGCCCACGGTCTGACCAAACAGCAGCTTCGGTTTACTGATCGGGCCCTGGCAAGGCTCATTACTTACTATACCCGGGAGGCCGGGGTGCGGAATCTTGAGCGGGAGATCGGGGCCATTTGTCGGGCGGTGGCCCGAGAGGTGGCCGAAGGCCGAACTGAACCGGTCACCGTCAGGGTCAAGGATCTCGAACGATACCTCGGGCCTCCGAAATACCTGCCGGAGATGGCTGAACGGGTCAAGGTCCCGGGAGTGGCCATAGGACTGGCCTGGACCCCGGTAGGGGGTGAGATCCTCTTTGTCGAGGCCACGCGTATGAAGGGCTCAGGTCGGCTCATCCTCACCGGAAAACTCGGGGAGGTGATGCGGGAGAGTGCCGAGGCGGCCCTTTCTTATCTGCGGTCTCGGGCCAAAGACCTGGGGATCGATGAATCTCTCTTTTCCAAGCTCGATATTCATATCCATGTTCCTGCTGGAGCTATTCCTAAGGATGGCCCAAGCGCTGGAATTACCATGTTAGCCGCTTTGGTCAGCCTCTTTCTCGAGCGCACCGTGCGTCACGAAGTGGCCATGACCGGGGAGATCACCCTACGTGGGTTGGTGCTCCCGGTAGGAGGCATTAAAGAAAAGGTCCTAGCGGCCAAAAGGGCAGGGATCAAAGAGGTCATTTTGCCCAAACTGAATGAAAAGGATCTTTTGGAGGTGCCTAAAGAGGCCCGGGAGAAACTCGTTTTTCACTTTGTCTCTAAGGTGGAGGAGGCCCTGCCCATCGTCTTCGGAGTAAAGAGGTTGAGGGATTTAAGGCTTAAGAAGCCCCAAGGAGGAGGAACAAAATGAAGGCCACCTGGTCTGGCTTTTTGAAGATAGGCCTGGTGACCATTCCGGTCAAACTCTATCCGGCGGTGGTCAAACGGGCCATTTCTTTTCACTTGATCCATGCCCAGTGTGGGAGCCGGATCAAATATCTCAAATATTGTCCTCGGTGTGACCGGACTTTGAAGGATGAAGAGATCGTCAAGGCCTATTTTCTGGACAAAGAACACTACGTGGTGATCACCGACGAGGAATTGGCCGGTCTTAAGCTTGCCTCAAGTGATACCATTGAAGTCCAAGGCTTTATAGACGAACGAGAAATTGCCCCTGTGTACTACGCCGATGCCCACTACCTTCTACCCGAGGGGAAGGGGGCCGAAGAAGCCTTTGCCGTCTTTTATCAGGCCATGGAACGAAAGGGTAAAGTGGCCCTTGGTCAGGCGGTGATCAGACAAAGAGAGTATCCCTTTCTGATCAAGCCTTATGAAGGAAAATTCCTGGCCTCTACCCTTCATTTTCATCAGGACGTGATCAAGGCCGATGATCTGCGGGCTACCTTCCCCGAAGGTCTTGATAAACGGTATCTTGAGCTGGCGGAAATGTTGATTGAGTCCCTTTCTTCTAAGTTTGAGCCTGAAAAATTGGTTGACCATTACGCCGAGGCAGTGATGAAGCTGGTAGAGGCCAAGGCCCGGGGTGAGAAGTTTGAATTGAAGGCCGCGGAAGAAAAGGCCAAAGTAGTCAGCCTTATGGAGGCCCTTGAGGCCAGTGTCAAGGCGGCGAAGGAGAAGAAGGCGGCCTGATGCTCCCTGCTACCATTAAGCCCATGCTGGCCAAGCTTTCCGCTCCTTTTGACTCACCGAGACATATCTACGAGATAAAGTGGGATGGGACGAGGTGCCTTTTTTTCATTGAAAAGGGTAAGATCAGGCTTCAAAACCGTCGCCTGCGGGACATAACCTACCGTTATCCGGAATTTTGGAATTTACCCAAAGAGCTCTCCAAAGACGGGATCATCTTCGATGGGGAGATCGTCGTCCTAAAGGACGGCAAACCCGACTTTCGTCTCTTACAGGAGCGGGAACATGTGGTGAGCCCCTTAAAGATCAAGGCCCTTTCCAATCGTCTTCCGGCTACTTATCTGGTCTTTGACATCCTTTATTTCGAAGGTAGACCTTTGCTTGAAAGGCCCCTTAGAGAACGAAAAGAGATTCTGCGCCAAAACCTCCCAAAGAGCCCCTTTGTAGCGGAATCCCTTTACGTCCACGAAAAAGGAAAAGCCTTCTTTGAAGAGGTAATCTCCCAAGGCCTCGAAGGGGTAATGGCCAAGGACCTTGAAAGCCCCTATCTTCCTGGGAAACGCACGGATTTCTGGCTCAAGTTCAAGCCTAGAGGGCGACGGAAGTGTGTAGTGGTGGGTTATCTCTTGCGGGAGGATGGAACGCTTAAAAGCCTTCTTGTAGCCGAGGAAACGGAAAAGGGCCTTATTTATCGAGGCCGGGTGGCCAGCGGTCTTACCAATCAGCTGTCAGATCAACTCCTCTCACGTCTTAAAGAGATTACGATCGAAGCTCCGCCCAAAATGCGAGGTTATTTACCCAAGGGGGCTTATTTTGTGCGACCAGAGATCCGTGGTGTGGTCTCTTTTCACGAGATCACCAACCACGGCCAGTTTCGGGCCCCGGTGCTAGAAGAAATAGAAATTTCCGGCTAAACGACATCCTGGGCGATCAGGTCTTCGTAGGTCTCGCGTCGGCGGATGAGTCTAATTTCTCCCTCTTGGGTAACCATCACATATCTCCTCGACGATGTTGCGTCCGGGTTCCATATAAAGACCTTAAGTCCCGGATAAGAAAAAGGAGAAAGGGCACCAGACCTGGGGTATAAATAGTTTCAGACAATAAACACTTTCACCCAGGAGGTGCCCGGCTCACAAGGAAATGGTGGGGCTTTTGAAGGAGGCCGGGCAAGATTACTCCATCAGTGTGACCCACGG
>CAZKEG010000056.1:0-7944 GCA_964551715.1 uncultured Thermodesulfobacteriota bacterium | reverse complement strand
CGGAACTCGAAGATCGCTTTCGTTATCAAACGGTCTACGCCAGGACCCCAGGTTCGGTAGCCGCCCCCACAGCGGGGTTTCATTTCACCGAAGAGCTCTTAGAAGAACTTAAGGCCTTGGGTGTAAGACTTTTCACCATCACCCTTCATGTAGGCTACGGGACCTTTGCCCCGGTCAAGGAGGACGACATTCGTAAACATCGGCTTCACGAAGAATTCGTAGAGATCACGCCGGAAACAGCCCAAGGAATCAACACTCTCCGAGAGGCTGGCGGAAGGCTTTTTGCCGTAGGGACCACCACGGTGCGGGCCTTAGAATTTGCCGCCATAAAGACCGGAAGGGTCGAACCCATCCAAGCCTGGTGTGATCTTTATATCTACCCAGGGTTTTCCTTCAAAGTAGTCGATCACATGATCACCAATTTTCATCTTCCTCATTCAAGCCTTCTCATCCTGGTCTCGGCCTTTGCCGGGCGCGAGCTGGTCCTTCGTGCTTACCAAGAGGCGATACGCCTCAGGTATCGCTTCTTCTCTTACGGAGATGCCATGCTTATTCTCTAAGAAGCCCAAGGCCGCGGGAGAAAGAGGCGTGCGTAAAGGGCAAGGGCATAACGATCAGTCATTCCGGCGATAAAGTCGCAGACCATTCGGTGCCTGGAGGTACCAGAGGGGTAAATGCTTTCTTTCTCCCAGATCCCTTCTTGTTCTAGGAGATATTCATAGAGCTCGCGTAGGATCTTTTTGGCCTTTGAAAACTCGCGATAGACCACCGGGGCCTCATAGACCCGTTCAAACAAAAATTCGCGCAGGTCTTCCATGGCCTTAAGCACTTCCGGGTCCATGTGAAGGCGGCCGTCGTTGGCTTCAAGCGTCCGGTAGATCAGGCTCTTCACCATGGTGTCGATACGTTGGGCGTGCCGACGTCCTAGAATATGGGAACACTCCTCAGGGATGTCTTCTTCTCGAATCACCCCGCCCCGCAGGGCATCATCCAAATCGTGGTTGATGTAGGCAATAATATCCGCCACCCGCACTAGTTGCCCCTCAAGGGTTACCGGTAGGTCTTCGGAATCCTCTAGGAGAATAGGGCCTTTGCCCTTGGAGTGCTTGAGGATACCGTCTCTTACTTCAAAGGTGAGATTAAGTCCCTGGCCGTCTTTTTCGAGAAAGTCCACCACCCGAAGGCTCTGTTCATAGTGACGAAAACCATCGGGGTGAAGCTCATTTAGCACCGCCTCGCCAGCGTGTCCAAAGGGGGTATGGCCAAGGTCATGCCCCAAGGCGATGGCCTCGGTGAGGTCTTCGTTAAGCCTCAGGGCCCGAGCCATAGAGCGGGCAATCTGGGCCACTTCCAGGGTGTGGGTGAGTCGGGTGCGGTAATGGTCTCCCCCTGGGGAGAGGAAGACCTGAGTTTTGTGTTTAAGCCGCCTGAAGGCCTTACTGTGGATGATACGATCCCGATCCCGCTGGAAACAAGTACGTACCGAGCATTCTTCCTCAGGCCTTAGACGCCCGCGACTTTGCCTGGCCTTGGTGGCAAAGGGCGAAAGGATCTTTTCTTCCAGGGCTTCAAGCTCTTCGCGAATAGTCATTTGAAAACCAGTTTAACTAAGGCCTAAACCGATGCCAATGGTGGCTACTTCTCCTAAAAGGCAAGCCAAGACCGTCAAATTTTATTTGGCAGTCCACAAAAGGCTTAAATTGGTCTATATTGGGCAAAATCCTCTTGATGGAGAGCTTATGAAGCCTGAGAAGATCGTTTTGGCCTACTCCGGTGGGTTGGATACCTCGATCATCCTGCGTTGGCTCATTGAACACTACCAGTGCCCGGTGGTGGCCTACTGTGCGGACATAGGCCAGGAGGAAGATTGGGAGGCCGTACGCCAAAAAGGCCTTACCACCGGGGCCGAAGAGGTTATCATCCGCGATTTGAAGGAAGAGTTCGTGCGGGACTTCGTCTTTCCGGCCATCAAGGCCAATGCCGTTTATGAAGGCGGCTATCTCATGGGCACCTCCCTGGCCCGCCCGCTAATTGCCAGGGAACAGATCAAGGTGGCCCGTGAGGTGGGGGCCGACGCCGTGGCCCACGGGGCTACGGGTAAGGGAAATGACCAGGTCCGTTTTGAGCTTACCTATATGGCCCTGGCGCCTGATCTTCAGATCATCGCCCCGTGGCGGATCTGGGAATTTCGGGGCCGGGAAGATCTGATCACCTTTGCCGAAAAACACGGTATCTCTGTACCGGTGACCAAAGAGAGACCCTATTCCATCGACGCCAATCTCTTTCATACCAGCTACGAAGGAGGCATCCTAGAGGACCCTTGGCAGGAGCCTCCAGAAGACATGTTCCAGATGACCGTGGCCCCGGAGAAGGCCCCGGATGAGCCGGAATACCTTGAGATTGAGTTTGAGAAAGGGGTGCCGGTGGCCGTAAACGGAGAAAGCCTTTCGCCGGCAGCGCTTCTTGCACGTTTAAATAAAATCGCCGGGCGCCATGGTGTGGGTCGGGTGGACATGGTCGAAAATCGATTTGTGGGCATCAAGAGCCGCGGGGTATACGAGACCCCAGGCGGCACCGTGCTCCATGTGGCCCATCGGGCGCTCGAGCATCTAACCATGGATCGAGAAGTGATGCACTTGCGCGACAGCCTCATTCCCCGGTTTTCTGAGCTCATCTACTACGGCTTTTGGTATTCACCAGAGATGGAGGCCATGCGGGCCTTCATTGACGAAACTCAGAAAAACGTCACTGGCACGGTGCGGCTTAAGCTCTACAAGGGAAACGTCACCGTGGTAGGCCGCAAGAGCCCTCGTTCACTTTATCTCAAAGAGTTGGCCACCTTTGAGGCCGATACCCTTTACCACCAAAAAGACGCCGAAGGATTTATCAAACTCCAAGGCCTACGCCTCAAAGTGCAGGCTATGATTAAGCAAGGAGCTTAAAATAAAAGTCGATCATAAAAAGACGAATATCATAAAAAGACGAATATACCTATTAAGCGCACTGTCCGAATTAAAGAATCATCATACTGGAAAATTCGGGAAAGGTGTTGGTCAATATAAAAAGTTTTTTGATCTCATCTACCCTTGCCGGTATAGCCGAAAAACTGGCCTCAAAAGTTTTGGGGACAGGCAAAATTTTAAAGAAAAGGGACAGGCGAATTATGCTGAAGGCCGCTGGACCGATAAGTAGGTAAAACACCTAGGAGGTCCCTATGCCTAGAATCCCTCGCTTGCTGGTCAAAAGTGAAGATGCCGTCTACCACATCATCTCACGCACAGCCCTTGAAGGCTTCGTCCTTGGCGATGAAGAAAAAGAATTTCTCCTGTCCCTCATCAAATGGCTCTCCGCTGTCTACTTCACTGAGGTCTTCGGCTTCTGCATCATGGGTAATCACTTCCACCTTCTGGTAAAAATAAAAACCGGTGAGCACTTCTCTGACGAAGAGGTCTTAAAGCGCATAAAGCTCTACTACCAAGACTCCAAGCGAGTAATCACCAAAGGCCAAATCCCCTCTTTCAGGGCCAAGTTCGCCAATCTATCCGAATACGTGAAAGACATAAAACAAAGATTCTCTCGCTACTACAACAAGAGGCGTGGTCGGCAGGGGTACTTTTGGGGAGACCGCTTCAAGAGCGTGCTCATCGAAGAAGGCGCGGCGCTTCTTAACTGCTTGGCCTACATTGACCTGAATCCGGTACGGGCGGGCTTGGTGGAACGCCCGGAGGACTACCGCTGGTGTTCCCTTGGTTATCATGTACAAAACGGTAACCGTGACGGCTTTCTTTCCACAGACTTTGGCCTGAAAGAGTTTGGGATGCTTTCAGCAGAAAAAAGGCTTAGACGATATCGAAAATATGTATATGAGAAGGGAGGAATAGAAGTTGAGGGGAAAGGTGCTATCAAGCCAAAATTCCTAGAACAAGAGAGGCGGCGAGGCTACAAGATTAGCCCCTGGGAACGGTTTCGCTACCGAACCCGCTACTTCACAGATGCCGGAATCCTTGGCTCAAAAGAGTTTGTGAAGAAATGGTATGAGGCTTTTAGAAAATATTTTAGGTCCAAAGACAAAAGACCACAGTTGGTTCCTGGACTTGCTGAAATATATTCCCTAAAGCGTCTTCTTGAGACAAGGAGTTCCCCAATGAGGTAAAACTCACGGCAGGTTTTAGATACTTTTTTACTAGAAATATTCTGTAGAATTTGAGCAAAAACTTATGGATGATTTCCAGATAGGAAGATACCAACCTACATAAAAGTTGTCAGAGTGATTTTCTTGCGCCAAAATCAAGCAGTTTTCTGGAAAATCTGGACTTCTAATCAGACTGTGTTAGTTGCTTGGGCACGTTGATAAACGAGGCCTTTTAATGATAACTTGTCACCCTGAGCTTTAACCACGAAAACAGAGGAGGAAGCGCATGAAAATCTTTATTGATACTGCGGTGTTGGAAGAGATTCGGGAGGTTAAGGAATTGGGCATCCTTGATGGTGTGACTACTAATCCTACCTTGGTCTCCAAGACCGGCAAACCCTGGAAAGAGGCCATTTTAGAAATCCTTAAAGAAGTACCGGACAAGCCGGTCTCCGTGGAGGTAGTGGCCACGGATCGCGAAGGCATGAAGCGCGAAGCCAAAGAGCTATCCAAGCTTGGTGAAAACGTGGTGGTCAAGATCCCTTGCACCGAAGAGGGTTTGCGGGCCATCTTTGAGCTGAACAAAGAAGGGGCAGGGGTAAAAACCAACGTTACCTTGGTTTTTTCTCCTCTTCAGGCCATGTTGGCAGCCAAAGTTGGGGCCACTTACGTCTCACCCTTCATTGGCCGAGTAGATGACATATCCTACGATGGTATGCAGGTGCTTGAAGAGATTGTGACGATTTATGATGTTTACGGCTTTGAGACGGAGATCATTGCGGCCAGCATCCGCCATGTGGATCATGTCCGTAAATGCGCCGCCCTTGGGGCTGACATTGCCACTATTCCTTACAAAGTCATCAAACAGATGTACCGACATCCTCTCACTGACATCGGCCTTGAACGCTTTCTAAAAGACGCCAAAAAGGCAGGCATTAAGATTTAAATGCGCATCCTTCACACCGCCGATTGGCATCTGGGGCGTCTGTTTCACGGAGTCCATCTCACCGAGGAACAAGCAGTAGTCCTTGAACAATTCGTAGAGATGGCCCGCGAGACGCGCCCCGAGGTAGTAGTCATCGCCGGAGATGTCTTTGATCGCCCAGTGCCTCCGGCCGAGGCCGTGGCCCTGCTTGATGAGGTACTTTCTCGTTTGGTGCTCGATCTCGGGCTTCTGGTGATCCTTTTCCCCGGAAACCACGACAGCCCCGAACGCCTACGCTTTGGAGGCAAACTCTTTGAGTGTCAGGGGCTCTTTGTGGTCACTGAACCCTTAGGTCGGCACCTGGTCTTTGAAGACAAACATGGTCCGGTGGATTTTTACGTATTTCCCTATGTGAGTCTCCCCCTTTTAGCCACCCTTCTTGAAGTACCCTTGGACCACGGAGTCGAGGCCCTCTGGGCAAGGCTGCTCCCCAAACCTACAAGGCGGAGCGTGCTCTGTACCCATGCTTTTATCCAAGGAGGGCAAGAGTCTCCTTCGGAGACGATCTTGGTCGGGGGCTCTGAGCTATTACCAGCTTCACTCTTTAGTGCTTATAGCTTTTGCGCCCTGGGGCACCTACATCAGCATCAAACTATTGCTTCGCGTCTGCACTATTCTGGAGCGATTTTGCCTTATTCTTTCCGTGAGGCCGGCACACCGAAAGGGGCAAGCCTTATAGAAATCAACGCCAGGGGTGAAATTACGATTGAGTTTTTGCCCTTCACTCCTCGCCGAGAATTAGTGGTGCTTGAGGGTTCGTTTCAAGAACTCCTTAAAGGGCCAAGTCGGAAAGATTTTGTTAAAGTAGTCCTTACCGATAAAGAACCGGTCTTTGAAGCCTTTAGGCGACTCAAACAGGTCTATCCCTATCTTCTGGCTTTAGAACAGCCCTATTTTCAGGGAGTCTCCGGGGCCAAATTAGGCCAAGAGGTAGGGCACCGTGAAGAAGGGCTTCTCTTCCGGGGTTTCATGAAAGAAGTCACTGGAGAACCACCAAAAAAAGAGGAAGAAGAACTGTTTCAGGCGGTAGTAAATGCTATCAGAGCAAAGGCTAGAGAAGAATAATCAAAGCCAAAACACAAAACCAATCCTGATCCCTTGACGCCGGCCCTGAAGCCGTTTAAATAAACAGTGAGTGCCGAGGTGGTGGAATTGGTAGACACGCTGTCTTGAGGGGGCAGTGGGCGTAAGCCCGTGCGGGTTCGAGTCCCGCCCTCGGCACCATTTCTCAGATATTTTCCGCAAGTTTGGCGATCTCCTCTTTCTTCCCCAAGACAAATAGTTCTTCTTCCTTTTGGATAATGTGATCAGCCGGGGGCAGGATGGAAAGCTTTCCGGTACGCTTGTCTTTGATGGCAATGACGAAGAGGTGGTATTTACCTCGGAGATGAAGTTCTTTAAAGCTGTGCCCGACAAAGGCCGAGGGGGGATCGATTTTAGCGATAGAAAAATCCGGAAGCAATGGTAAAAAATCAACCACATTCGGAGTAACCAAGATACGGGCTTCACGGATGGCTGAGTCCCTCTCCGGAATGATCACTTGATCCGCCCCAACCAAGGACAAGATGCGGGCATGGGCCTCATCGTTGGCCTTGGCCAAGATGAACTTAGCTCCTAATTCTTTTAAATAGAGGGTGATCAAGACGCTTTGGGCCAAGTCCCCGGTGGCAATCACTATTTTTTCAGCCTCTGGAATACCAAGGCCCTCTAAGACTTCCTTGCGGGTGGCATCCCCCACCACCGCCTCTGAAACATATTCGCTCACCAGGTTAACCACGTTTTCGTCACGATCCAGACAGATCACTTGCTGCCCCTCCTCGGCCAGGGTCTTGGCCAAATAAAAACCGAATTTCCCTAAACCGATCACCACAAATTGTTTCACCCGACCATCACCTCTTCCTTGGCGTAAAAATAAGGTTTAGGACGGCTTACCCTCCCGAGAATGGTAATCAAGGAAAGGAGCCCTACGCGACCGATAAACATGGCCAGTATAATAAAAATTTTACCCCAGTTGTTCAAATGTGGGGTAAGACCGGTAGAAAGCCCCACCGTGCCTAGGGCGGAAACGGTCTCAAAGATAGTGGCCAGAAACTCACTTCGGGCCTTATAAAAGGGGACCACCGGTTCGGTGGAAGTGAGTAAAAAATGAAAGAAGACCACGGCAATCATGGCCACCAGAAAGAGGGTAATGGCCTTGCCCACCACGTTTTCTGGAACAGTGCGTTTCCAGATCATGGTCCGTTGATATCCCCGGAGGCGACTCCAGGCCGTGGAATAAAGGAGGGCCAGAGTGGTGGTCTTTATCCCTCCTCCGGTAGACCCAGGACAGGCCCCGATGAACATGAGCAAGACCAAGATATAGAGACTGTGTTCGGAAAAACCGGCTACATCCGAGGTATTAAAACCTGCTGTCCGGGCACTGATACTGTGGAAAAAGGCGTTCATTATCTTTAAGGACCAAGGCAGATCGGCCCAAAGTCTTTTGGTTTCAAAGAAGAGGAGCCCGATGGCCCCTAAAAAGATCAAAAAGAAATGGGCGGTGGTGGTCAAACGGAAGTGAAGGGAAAACCGTTTACGTTTGCCTTTTAAGATAGAAAGCAATTCATAGACCACGGGAAACCCGGTGTTCCCTAACAAAATGGTCAAGGCCACGATGAGGGGCACGGCGTAGGCGCGTTCATAGGGCATGAGGCCGTCCTTAAAGGTAGAAAAGCCGGCGTTACAAAAGGCAGAAACAGCGTGAAAAAGGGCATGAAAAAGGGCTTGAGGCAAGGAAAATTGCCTCAAAAAACAGAGAAAAAGCAAGAAGAACGAGATACCTTCAGCC
>CAZKEG010000055.1:0-7993 GCA_964551715.1 uncultured Thermodesulfobacteriota bacterium | reverse complement strand
CCCATACCTCCCCTATCCAGATCCGCGCCATGGAGGCCTTAAAGCCGCCGCTACGCATCATTGCCCCGGGAAAGGTCTATCGCTGTGATTCCGACGTGACCCATACCCCGATGTTTCATCAAATCGAAGGCCTGATGGTTGACCGTCGAGTCTCGTTTTCCGATCTAAAAGGGCTTCTTACTGTCTTTGCCCAAGAGACCTTTGGCAGAAAGACCAGGGTCCGTTTCCGTCCGAGCTACTTCCCTTTTACCGAACCCAGTGTAGAGATGGACATCAGTTGCGTCATCTGCGACGGAGAGGGCTGCCGGGTATGTGGACAAACGGGCTGGCTAGAGATCCTTGGCGCCGGCATGGTCCATCCCAACGTCTTTCGGGCCGTGGGGTATGATCCCGAAGAATGGGTAGGGCTTGCCTTTGGTCTGGGGGTAGAACGAATCGCTATGCTCAAGTACGGCATCGATGACATTCGCCTCTTCTATGAAAACCACCTCAAGTTCTTGGAGCAGTTCTGATGTTAGTACCCTACTCTTGGCTCAAAGAGCTGATCGAGGTCGATCTCTCCCCAGAGGAACTCGCTGAACGTCTTACCCTTACCGGCCTCGAGGTAGAAGGAGTCGAGGATGGTTATACTGATCTGGCCAAGGCCATCGTCGTCCGGGTGGTCTCGGTCACTCCTCATCCTAGGGCCGAAAAGCTGGTTATCTGTCAGGTATCAGACGGAAAGAAGGATTATCAAGTTGTCTGTGGGGCACCAAATGTGCGGGAGGGGTTGAAGACTGTCCTGGCCCTCCCGGAGACCATCCTCTTTACCGGGGATAAGATCTCCTCTGGCGAGATCCGCGGAGTACGATCCGAGGGGGTGCTTTGTTCGCCCTATGAACTCGGCCTAAACGATGACCATTCTGGGATTATCGAGCTTTCGGAAGAGATCCCTTTGGGGCAAAGGGCCGTCGAGGCCTTGGGGCTTGCCGAGCCTGTCCTCGAAGTGGCCATCACCCCTAACCGGGGAGACTGCCTCTCCATCCTTGGAATGGCCCGTGAGGTCTCGGCTATCACCGGGTTACCTTTTAGGCTACTGGAAAGCCCAAGGCTTCCTGAAGGAGAGGCAATCTTTGACCTCACCAGCGTGACCATCGAAGTTCCTGGGCTCTGTCATCGCTATGCCGGGCGTTTGATCAGAGACATTTCGGTCAGGCCAAGCCCGTTTTACATTCAAAAACGCCTTTGGCTTTGTGGGCTCCGCCCGATCAATAACATCGTGGACATTACCAATTACGTTCTGCTTCTAGTCGGGCAACCGCTCCATGCCTTCGACTTTGACCTACTTGAAGGCCGCCGTATCATCGTCCGCACCGCTAAAGAGGGAGAAAAAATCCTCACCTTGGATGGCGAAGAACGTAGGCTCTCCGAAGAAATGATGGTCATTGCCGATACCAAGCGTCCGGTGGCCATCGCCGGGATCATGGGCGGAGAAGAGACAGCAGTCTCGGAAAAGACCAAAAATGTCTTCCTTGAAAGCGCCTGGTTTAATCCCTCAAGCATCAGGCGTACCTCTCAAAGGCTTAGGCTCTCTACAGAAAGCTCTTACCGCTTTGAACGAGGGGTCGATCCAGAGGGAGTGATCCTAGGGCTTGAGATAGCCGCGGGGATGATGGCCGAACTGGCTGGAGGTGAGGTCATCCCCGGGCGTATCGATGAGTACCCTCGCCCTTACCTACCGCGAGAGATCAAACTCCATCGGGATCGTCTCACCCTTTATCTCAACGTTGATCTGCCTCAGGAAGAAGCCAAGGCCTTTCTCGAGCGTGTCCAGGTAAAGTGCCAAGAAGGAGTAGAGGGCCTTATCTGTACCCCGCCTAGTTTTCGGCATGATTTGGTCTTGGAAGAAGACCTTATTGAAGAGATTGCTAGGCTTTACGGCTATGAAAAGATTCCCTCCACCATCCCTGTAGCCGAGATAGGCGGAAGGCCTCCAGAGAGGCTTGAGCGCCTTTCTACCCGGGCCAAGGAATTACTTATCGGCCTTTCGCTCTACGAAGTGATCAACTACAGCTTCATCTCCCCGCGTTTCATAGAGATATTAGCGCTACCCGGAGACGACCCCCGACGGAGGGTGGTGCCGCTGGCCAATCCCCTCTCTGAAGAACAATCGGTCATGCGCACCACCTTGATCCCTGGACTCATCCAGACGGCCCAGGTGAATATCTTTCGAGAAGCTCCGAACATCCGAGTCTTTGAACTGGGTCGGGTCTTCTTTGCCCGTCAAGGCGAGCTATTGCCCGAGGAAAGACTACACTTGGGCGGGCTCCTGGCCGGTCTAGCCAGACCGGAAACCTGCCATGAAAAGCCGAGAAGAGTAGATTTCTTTGATCTAAAAGGGATCTTAGAGAGTTTTCTGGACCATATTGGGGCGCAGGAAGTCCGCTTCAAACCCCAGGCCGGGGAGCCTTTCTTACGGCAGGCGGTAAGCGCCAGAATCATAGTAGCAGATCAGGATCTAGGGTTCTTGGGTGAACTTCGGCCAGACATCTTGGAAAAATACGACCTGCGAGGGCCGCTCTTTGTCTTTGAGATAGATTTTGAACACTTGGTGGATCTGGTCAGCGAAAAGAAGACCTATCGAGCCCTGCCTAGGTTTCCGGCCACCATTCGGGATTTGGCCATGATCCTCGATGATGCTATCCCTGCTGAAGAAGTACTTTCTTTTGTGAATGCCCAGGAGGTACCTTACTTGGAGAAGGTGAGCATCTTTGACGTCTATCGAGGGAAACCTATCCCAGAGGGGCAGAAAAGTCTTACTCTGCGCTTTGTCTATCGGGCCAAGGAACGCACCCTGACTGATGAGGAGGTAAACGAAATCCAGGCACGGATTTCACAAAAGATCCTTGAACACTTCAAGGCTGTTGCTCGGTAAGATGGCTAAGAAGACCCGTACCGTAACCAAAAAAGAGATTGTCCGCTGCCTCCACGAAAAGACCGGATTCTCCGCTCGGAGCTTGGCCCGGGTGGTAGATCGTCTCTTTGAGGAGATCAAATTGGCCTTAGAACGAGGGGAAGAGGTCAAGATCGTCCGCTTTGGGAACTTCGAGCCTTATCAGCGCCCCTCGCGAAGGGGGGTCAGTCCAAAGGACGGTCAACCGATCTTTATCCAAGGGAAAAAGACGGTGGTCTTCCGTCCTAGTCCAACGCTTAAAGAGATTATCAATCGGCGTTGATCATGGCCGGTGAAAAGGCTGGCCGGCGTTATTATTCTATCGGTGAAGTAGCCCGCTTATTAGAGCTTGAGCCCCACGTATTACGTTTCTGGGAAAAGGAATTTCGGCGACAGATAAAACCCCTGCGAGTGGCCAAGCGCCGGCTCTATTCCCCGGAACAAATAGAGACCTTCCGCGAGATCAAACGCCTACTTTACGAAGAAGGCTATACCATTGCCGGGGCCAAAAAGAGGCTCTCTCGGAAAAAAGACCCCTGGGACCTCTTACGCGAGATCCAAAAGGAATTAATGGAAATTTATAAAGTCCTTAAATGA
This sequence comes from uncultured Thermodesulfobacteriota bacterium, assembly GCA_964551715.1. Lineage (GTDB taxonomy): Bacteria > Desulfobacterota > Thermodesulfobacteria > Thermodesulfobacteriales > Thermodesulfatatoraceae > CAZKEG01. The sequence continues at coordinate 4,464 of CAZKEG010000055.1, read as the reverse complement.
ACCCGCATGAGTTCACTCAGACTTACCGGGGCCTCTACCGAGAGCCCAAACCCAGCGGCAGTGTCTAAAAACAGTTGTTCGGCGTCTTTGCCGGCCTGGAGCAACAAAGCCGGCTCAAGGCCAAAGACCCGGGCCTTTTCCAGCATGGGTTCTAAATTCGGTTCGGCATTAAGGATCGATGGAATTTCAGCCGAAAGTGAGACCCAGGCCACTGGGGTCTGGTGGAGATTCAGTTTTTTGATCGTCTCCGCCGGAGAGACGTGAAGCCCGATGGCACAGGTAAAAAGATCCGGCAACTTCCAGGTCTTGGCGATCCAAGCCCCGGCCTGGGCATGGTGCCAGGAAAGTTCGGCCTCTTCGATCTCACTGAGCCGCTTTCCTGACCCTTGCCATTTCTGATAGGCCCGTTGATACACATCAAACCACTCGGTGAGGAGAATGGGCAGGGCGATATCCTGCAGCAAGGCCCCGAGAAAGGATTCATCCGAGGGCAGTTGCATAAGTTTAGCCAGTTCCTTGGCAAACAGAGCACGCATAAGGGAATCCGTCCAGAAGACGGTCAGACGAAACCCTTGGACCCCAGGAGATTTGACGATCTTAAGCACGCCGTAGGAGACGACTAAGGTCTCTACCTCCTTGATCCCCAGGACGCTAACGGCGTGTTTCACATTGGTAATCTCACGCGAAAGGCCGCAAAAGGCAGAGTTGACCAACTTGAGGAGCTGGGAGGTCAGACCGGGATCACACTCGATCAACTTGGCCACCTCTTCAAAGGAGACATCCGGCTGTTGGACGGCCTCTAAGACTTTGTTTACCACCTGAGGGAGACTGGGAATCTTAAAATCCTCGAAGATCTTGGCAAAGTCTCCGGTGGCCAGGGCCATGTAACGGGTAAGTTTCTTTAAAAACATAATATTTCGCCCGCTCCCGTCCGATAAATATCAAGATACTAACTAGCTTTTCGGAAAATCTAAATTTAACTGAAGATGAACATCGACGACATCCTCTGGGGCCTTGGTAAGCTGGCCCGTTTAAGATTTTGGTATCTAGTCAGCCGAAAGGGAAAAAGATCCCTCTTTTACCTTTTTATCGGCCTAAACAACGCCTTGGCCATCTTTTTTCTCGGCCTGGTGGCCTGGTATACCTCTTGGCCCCTAATCTTCCCCTCTCTGGGGCCCTCACTTTTCTTGATCTTCTATGCCCCAGAAAACCCCATGGCCTCGCCGCGTAATACCGTCTTGGGCCATCTTTTAGGTGGGACTATCGGTTGGTTGAGTTTCAAGGCAAGTCTTTACTTTGGGCTTATTTCAGAGAGTGGATTAACCCTAGCCAAGATCTTCACCCTGGCCTTTGCCCTTGGTTTAACCGGGGTGAGCATGGCCCTTACCAATCTTTTGCATCCTCCAGCGGCCTCGACTTGCCTCATCGGGGCCCTAGGGCTTGTGCCCCGTTGGTATTTCCTGCCTTTACTCGGCGTCTCTATTGGCATAGTTACCTTCCAGGCCTTGATCATACACCGTCTGGCCGGAGTGGATTATCCCCTTTGGTCTCAAGCAAGCTCAAAGGCCGAGCCGGCGATGAGGCTTAAAAACGAAAAGTTTTCCCTGAAAAAAGAGGACTCGACCGATCTCTCCAAATTGGCCGAATCCTTAATCTCTGGTTATAAGGAGCCGAGGTAAGGCCTACCTAAGCCCGATAGTAAGGGGGTCTGGTTCGCCTAGGTATTTACCCTGCCAGAGATCCCGAACAAGGAGGGTCTCCTCTATTAGGCGGATAGTCTCTGCCTTGCGTCTGGCCCATTCCGGGGCCACCAGTTCGTCAGGGCGTGGGTCACCGGTAAGGCGCTGGATCACCACCCGCCAAGGGAGCATGGCCAAAGATTCACAGACTAGATCTACGTACTCGTTTTGAAGTAAGGGCTTGTACTCTCCCTTAAGATAGATTTTTTCAAGCTTTGAACCTTTGACCACATAAAGTTCGTGAAACTTGAGTCCATCAACGGGAAGCTCGGCAAGGCGCTTTATGGTGGCAAGCATTTCCTCTGGCCCCTCACCCGGGAGCCCAAAAATGATGTGCACACAGACCAAAAGCCCCCTCTCCTTAGCGGCCAAAAGGGCCTTTTCAAAATCGGCATAGGTATGCCCGCGTTCAATACGCCGGAGGGTCTCGTCATGGATGCTCTGAAGCCCTAGTTCAAGCCAGACCATGAGCCCTCGGTCCTGATAAGAGGCCAGAAGATCAAGCACAGCCTCATCCACACAATCCGGCCTGGTCCCGATACAAAGACCGACCACCCGTTCATCCACCAAGGCCTGATCATATCGCTCACGCAAGACCTCAAGAGGAGCATAAGTATTGGAGTAAGCCTGAAAATAGGCCAAAAACTTTCGGGCCTTATAGCGTTTCTCCAGGCGGGCCATACCCTCAAGCATTTGGGTCCTGATATCGAGGCCGAGCCTCGCCGCCCCGGTGCCCGAGCCATAGGCATTGCAATAAATACACCCCTCACGGCCCTTGGTGCCGTCCCTGGTCGGGCAGGTAAAGCCGGCGTCAAGGGTTACCTTCTGTACCCGTTCGCCAAAACGGGCCCGTAAGAAGGCATTTAAAGTATGATAACGCTTAATGTTGAACAATTTTTCGATCTTGGCCATGAATCACGCCCGATTCTTTTTTAACTTTACTCTTTTTTGACCGAAAGAAAGATAGAAATGATTCACAACGAAGCAAGTGTCCTCGTAGTAGAAGATTTTTTACAAAAAGAGCAAGAAAAGCTTAAATCTGCCTGGATGGCCTTTTTGCGACCCCTCTCAAGGTTCGTGGTCCCGGTGCCTCCTATTTACCAAGAGGAATTCGAACGCGCTTCCAAAATCCCTCCTCAAGAAAAAAGTGCCGCTATCATGGACCTCTTGCCCCGAACCAGGAAGGTCCTTTCCTGGTTGCTTGAGACTTCGGCGGTAAGAGAACAACTCCCTGCTGAGCGCCTCTATGAAATAGAAAAGACTTTAAAGAGACTTAAGGCCCTAGAAGAACAGGTTTCTTTTTTAAATCAAGAATTACTGAAAGACGAACTGACCGATCTGTGGAACAAGCGTGCTCTTAAAATTTTCTTTCCAGAGGTCCAAAAACGCATCATCGAACAAGGGACTTTGTATGTATTGGTTTACTTAGATATTTGTGGTCTCAAAAGGATAAACGACGCTTATGGTCATCATGTAGGGGACAAGTTGATCAAAGCTTCGGCCAAAAGGCTCAAGTTATTTACCAAAGGGATGGATATTGTCATTAGACTTTATGGCGATGAATTTGTCATCCTTCTCGCCATTCAATCTCTCGAAGGAATAAGTCATTTTTTACATAGTCTGGTTTCAGAACCAATTATTATTCAAGTCAACGGTGACGCCATCAAAAGCTATTTTTCTTGCGGATTCACCGATATCTTGGTCAAAGACACCTTGGAGGGCGTGCTTAGAAGAGCAGATAAGGCCATGTATAAACACAAAGAAAAAGTAAAAGAATGGCTCAAAAACCCCCAAGGGAAATTTCCCAAGCCCATCCTTGAGCGGGCCAAAATAGCAGAATAGTTCAAAAAGAAAACTTTTCCCTCAAAAAGGTAGCTAAAAAATCTAAGGCCTCTTTGCGATTTTTGACCCTTCCTTCCACCCTGGCCTCTTCTACGGCCTCGAGCAATTCTTGAAACAAAGGCCCTGGCTCAAGTCCAAAGAGATCGATCAGATCTCGCCCGGTGACCAGGCGCTCCTGGCTCATTGGGGCCATAGTCTCTTGATAGAAACGATGAACCTCCCAGAAAAGAGAAGCCAGGTGCCTTTCTACCTCGGCCTCTTTATCCGGCCCGGCTGAGGCCAGGCTATCGGCCATGGCCACAAGGAAGAGCGAGACATAATCCGGGCAGGCCTTGATTAATCGTCGCATAGCCCGAGGGGTCAGTCTTCCGGCCAGGAATTCCTTCAAAAGATGAAAAGGCCGCATATGCTGCCTGATGAGCAAGCTGACCATTTGGGTGAATTTTTTAGGGAACCTGAGACGCTTGCCTATGGCTTCAAATAGCTCCGCCCCTACCCGGTCGTGTTCATAGAAGGTGATTCGCTCTCGGATCTTAAAGGTGGCAGGTTTGCCTATATCATGAAAAAGAGCGGCCAAACGAACAATAGAGGCCCTCTCCGCGTCTCTTACCACCGGGGCAAAGGGATTTTCCCCTTCTAGTTTGCCGAAAAAGGCCGAGGGATTTTTAAGGACCTGGTCAGCCATCTCTAAGGCCAGGAGACTGTGGCCTAGGACATCCAGATGATGGAAACTGGGTTGTTCAACCCCGCGACAGGCTTCAAGTTCAGGAAAGATCACTCCCAAGAGCCCGTCCTCATCCATCAAGGAAACGGCTTTCCCTGCCCGAGGGGTCTCAAAAAGGAGCCTCAATTCGGTGGCGATACGTTCGGCAGCGGCCTTAAG
>CAZKEG010000054.1:0-8202 GCA_964551715.1 uncultured Thermodesulfobacteriota bacterium | reverse complement strand
CTAAGTGATTTGATCGATCGAGTCCATTACCTCCAAGACATCAAAGGGGAGGAATGGGGAGGATGCCCCTATATCTTGGAGGAACTCCTCAAACTCAAGGATCGTTTCTACGAAGTAGCCGATGAGCACTTAGAGGATATCTTAAAGAGTCTTGAGAGTCGTCTGGAGATCCTTGAAGAAAGGGCGGCCAAAGACCTGACTCCCTATGAGATAGTCAAGATCACCCGTAATCCTCAGCGGTTTACCCTGTTAGATATCTTGGAAAACGTCTACGATTCTTACACCGAGCTCGGTGGGGAAGGGGAGACCAACATCGACCCGGCCATTGTCTGTGCTCGGGCCATGATCGCCAGGAGGGTAGGGGGCAAGGTCTATCTCCATCAGGTCATCGTCATCGGGCATGAAAAGGGCCACGGCGAAGAATATCGCACCGGGGGGAGTGCCAAGCCTTGGGGGAACGAAAAGGCCCTGCGTTACATGCGGGTAGCAGAGACCGAGGGTATCCCCATCCATTTTTATATCTTTACCCCCGGCGCTTATCCCATTGAAGACTATCCTGGGGCGGCCCAGCAGATCGCCAGAAATCTCTATTTCATGACCAAGTTACGGGTCCCTACCGTGGCCTTTATCTCTGAAGGGGGCTCTGGCGGGGCCGAGGCCATCGGTCTGGCGGACATTCGTTTGATGGCCTCTTGTGGTTATTATTCGGTAATCAGTCCCGAAGGGGCTGCGGCCATTGAAGGTAAGCTTAAGGAAGGAGAACGCCCTCCTCGGGAATTGGTCGAATTTTGTGCCCGCCAACTAAAGATCACCGCCGAGGATAATTTGCGTCTAGGGACCATTGATCGTATTGTCCCTGAGCCACCCCTTGGGGCCAGGCGGAATGACTACCAATTCTTCAAACGCTTGCGATACGAGATCATCCGGGCCACCGATGAAGTGGTCTTGAGGACAAAGAGTCTCAAGGCCTTTCGTACCTATGCCCTACGCCGAAAGAAAGAAGAAGAAAACCCACCAGAGGACTTCGACGTCTACGTTCGTTGGGAACTCTCTGAAGTCGAGATAGAAAAACTCCTTGACCTTCGTTCAAAGAAATACCGAAACATGACCCGCTGGGCGGTAAAGGTACCTAAGTCTTCTTTAAGGAGCTGTCTGGAAAAGACCCAGGACCTCGGGGCCCGGTTTTATCATGATCTGCGTTACGGAGTGCTCAAACAGGGCCAAAAGATGCTCCAACGCCTGATGGAAGAGGTCTCAAGCGAAGGGGCGGTGCTGATCAAACAGGTCACCGAGCCCTTTAAAGCTGTTTATGATCTTTTGGGGGCCAAGGGCAAACGGCCCCGACCAAAGATTGTCTCTGGTGAAGAACAGGCCCTGGAGGACATGGGCGAACTTTATGTCAGTCCCCTGGCCCTTGAAGACCGTACGGTCACCTGCCCCAATGCCGAAAAATATGGCTGTCCGGATATCTGGGTCCCCGATCTCTACGGGGAATTCTGCGGAGTTTGTCCTAATTGTGGCCATCATTTCCCCTTGGAATATGAGTGGTATCTCAAAAACATCTTTGACGCCAAGAGCATAAAGGAATTCAACGAAAATATCGCCTCGGGGAATCCCCTTGGCTTTGAGGGCTACGATAAGAAACTTGAGCAAGCTCGCCGTCGTTCTGGCCGACGTTCAGGGATTATCACTTTTAATGCCCAGGTAGGTGGTATCTCTCTGGTGGTCGCCATGTTGATTGCTGACTTCCGTCAAGGCACGGTAGGGGTAGCTGAGGGAGAGAAGTTTATCCGGGCCTGTGATCGGGCTCGGATCATGAAAAGGCCCTTCTTGGCCTTTGTCCATACCACCGGAGGGATTCGTATCCACGAGGGGACCCTAGGCGTGGTTCAGATGCCGCGGTGCACCATGGCGGTGCGGGAGTATATCGATGCCGGGGGGCTCTATTTAGTGATCTATGACAACAATTCTTACGCCGGGCCGGTGGCTAGTTTCCTGGGTTGTTCTCCTTATCAGTTCGCCATTCGATCAACGCGGATCGGGTTTGCCGGCCCCAGAGTCATTCGGGAGACCACCGGGGAAGAGATACCGCCTGATTATCACAGCGCCGAGAATGCCCTCCGCCGCGGGCATATTCAAGGGATCTGGGATCGACGGGAGTTGCGCAAGAAACTCTATCAAGCCCTGCTGACCATGGGCGGAAAAAATCTTTATTATCGTTAGCCATGGCCCTTGATCATCAGGAAATAAACCGGTTGTTACAGCAATTGCGGGCCAATCCTTATCGCTATCACGTGGTCACTACCCCGCATACGGGTTATCTACGTCGTTTTTTGGTCAAGGAAGGAGACATGGTCTACGGGCCCTCGGGTAAATGGCTTGAGAGACCAGGGACTGGGCTCTTTGTCCTTGAAAGAGAACGAAACGAAAAGATCATTCGGGCCCACACCACTGGTGAGATCTATAAGGTCCATCAGCGGTATGAAGGCCAATTCGTCGAAGCCTATCAGCCAGTATTAGAGATCCGGCATGCCTTGACCCAGGAAGAGATCATCGTCGAGCTCCTTCAAAAGAGCCTTCACATCGTCAAGGCCCCGGAGAAGGCCCGTTATCTCCTGGCCCCTCAATTGGCCAAAAAAATAGAAAAAGAAGGTGAAGGAAAGGTAATCGTTCGGTCCGGGGAAGAAATGGTCATCATGTCCTTCATGAAAAGGGAGACCTCGATTCTCCACGAAGGCCCGCCGATGGTTGTCTTCCGCGTCTTTTTCTCCCACCAAGAGATGGTCGAACAAGGGGCCCCTTTACTCGGCCTGTGTTCGGAGAGAGAACTCCCCTACATCGAGAAACTCATCAGTCGTATCAAGGAAGAATGGCCGGAGTAAGACGCCTTCTGGCTTGGGAGGAAAGGCTCAAGGTCGAGTTGACCAAGGCCAAGGAGACCATCAAAAGACTTGCTCCCGAACCCTTAAGGCGCGGAGAAGATATCGGTCGGGTGGTGCTTGCCTTTGAGGAACTCCCGCGGGCTATGGATTATCTGCGGAAGCTTTTGAGTAATCCCTCCCCTTATCTTTCCGGTCCCTTGCCTAACGGCACGGTGGTCTTGGCCCGGCGTCTGCCTAAGGCCAAAGGTCGCTTTGATAGAAGATGGGAGGCAAGAGAAGGTGGGCTTTGGATGGCGCTTGCCTTTTATGATGATCTACTCCCTGAGGTCAGGGGCTGGTTTTCCATCCTTTTCGGATTGGCGGTGACCAAGGTCTTGCAAGGCTTAGGGGCACCGGTGGCCTTGAAGTGGGTCAACGATGTCCATCTGGCCAAACAAAAGGTCTGCGGGGTCCTCATCGAACAAGCCATTTGTAAGGGAGAGACCTGGTCCTTGGTCGGGTTAGGGATAAACGTTAATAATGACCTCCCACAAGCGGTGCCGGCCTTAAGCCTTAAGCAGATCCTCGGAAAGGAACTCTCTTTGGAAGAAGTCTTTGGCCGCGTCTTGGCGGAGATAGCCTCCTTTTATGGTCTTCTTAAAGAGTATGAGGCCAAGCTCTTGGAGACACGCTACGAAAAGGAAAGGCCTCCCAATCCTTTGCAGGAAGCCTTCCTGGCCCTCTCAGATACTTTGGAGGAAAGGATCATCTTTGGTCATAACCTAGAAAAAGAACGCCAGATAGGCTTGGCCAAAGATATCTCCCCGACTGGGGCCCTAATCATTGAGACCCCTCGAGGAGAGATAGAGTTTTTAAGCGGCGAAATCGCCTATATAGCTTGATCAAACCCGAAAACAACAGAATCGTTGGCTTCCATAATTCTCTTGACAAAGAGACCTCTCTTTGCTTTGGTGTTACTAATAATTAAATATTAACACAAAAGGAGGATCAAATGAAAAAGTTGGTGTCTCTCATCCTTTTGGTCTTGGCCGTGATGTTGGGTAATGCCTGGGCCCATTTTCAACTGCTACTCCCGTCCGATGATATTGTGGCCGTTAATGATAGTCATTTTTTGAATCTTTTTCTTTGTTTTACTCACCCCATGGAAGGCGGGCCAAGCATGGAGATGAAGCGCCCAGAGGCCTTTGGGGTCTTCATCCGTGGGCATAAAATCGACCTTGAAAAGTCTCTTAAAGCCATCAAGGTCCCCCTCTATCCGGCCTGGCACCCAGAGGCCCGGACGACCAAAGGCTTGGTCACCGCCTGGAAGGCAGTCTATCAATTGCGTCGTCCAGGAGACCATATCTTTTACATAGTGCCCAAGGCCTATTTCGAACCGGCAGAGGAAAAATTCATCAAACAAATCACCAAGGTGGTCGTAAACGCCTTTGGGGCCGAAGAAGGTTGGGATCAACCAGTAGGTCTTAAGGCTGAGATCATACCCCTTACCAGGCCTTATGGAGTGTGGGAGGGGAATACCTTCCGCGGGTTGGTCTTGATCAACGGCAAACCAGCTCCGGATCTCGAGGTAGAGGTCGAGTATTACAATCGAGATGGTCGGGTGCGTGTTCCTAAGGACCCCTTGGTCACCCAAGTGATAAAGACCGATAAAAATGGCGTTTTTTCCTATACCATTCCCTGGGCTGGGTGGTGGGGTTTTTCGGCCCTTGGCGAAGGCGGTACCCTCATGAAAGATGGTAAGAGTTATCCGGTAGAGCTTGATGCGGTCATCTGGATCAAGGCCTACCCTCGTCCACAAGGGGTGAAATAATGCATATTTCCGAGGGAGTCCTTTCTGCCCCGGTCTTGCTTACCGGGGCGGTAGCCACCACCATAGGGGTGATCATTGGTCTCAAGCAGCTTTCCGCCGAAAAGATCCCACAGGTGGCCCTGTTGTCAGCAGCTTTTTTCGTCGCCTCTTTAGTTCATGTCCCCTTAGGGCCTAGTTCTGTCCATCTCATCCTAAATGGCCTTATAGGGATGATCCTTGGATGGCTTTCTTTCCCTGCCTTGTTGGTGGCCTTGTTCCTGCAGGCCATCCTCTTCCAATTCGGGGGCCTTACCACTTTAGGCGTAAATACCTTTAACATGGCCTTCCCCGGGGTGGTGGTCTATTATCTCTTTCGACCTTGGATAAAAGAAAGGGCCTCGCTTATTTCTTCTATTAGTGCCTTTCTGGCTGGGGCCCTTGGTGTGCTTTTAGCCGGGATCTTTGTGGCCCTAGAACTCTCTTTTACCGGAGAAAATTTCAGATCCGCGGCCAAATTGATCCTCATGGCCCATCTCCCCATCATGATCATCGAAGGGATCGTGACCATCCTCATTGTTGGTTTCCTCCAAAAAGTAAGGCCGGAAATCCTTTGGAAGGAGGCTAAAGAGTGAAGAAAATTCCCCTTATCTTGGTCTTTTTTCTGTCTTTTTCTGCCGTAGCTCAGGCCCATCGTGTCAATATCTTTGCCTATGTCGAGGGAGAAGCCATCAAAGGGGAGGTATACTTCAGCGACGGCACTCCGGCCAGAGGGGCCTTGGTCACCCTTAAGCCGCTTAACGGCTCCCAGGTCTTGGCCAAGACCTGGACCGATAAACAAGGAGAATTTAGCCTTTCTCTCCCTAAAGATCTTAAGGCCAGAGAGGTGCGGGTAGTGGCCCTGGCGGAGATGGGGCATCGGGCGGAGATGAAATTAACCTTGGAGCAGACAGGGTCTGAAAGGACTCTGAGCCCTCAAGAAAAGGCTTTAATCACCCAACAAACGACCCCATCGGTCTCTGCTTCTCTTTCGGAAGAGGAAATTGTCTCTTTGGTCGATCAAGAATTACAAAAAGAGTTGGCCCCTATTAAGACCCTTTTGAAGGAGATCCTTAAAGAACTTCAGAAGCCATCTTTTTCAGAGGTCATTGGGGGCATCGGTTATATTTTCGGGCTCTTTGGTCTCATGGCCTGGGCCTACTCAAGAAGGAATAAATGAAAAATAGCCAGCCCTTCTTAAAGAGATGTGATCCTCGGGTAAAGATCTTTTTGGCTTTTTGGTTTGCCATCATTGTCGCCTTGACCTATCGTTTTTCGATCTTGGCCCTGGCCGGGGGCTTTTGTGCCCTCTTGTTAAGGCTTTCCGGACTTCACCTATATGAACTCTTTAAAAGGCTCGGGCTGGTAAATCTCTTCTTGATCCTGGTCGTCTTGACCCTACCCTTTACCACCCCGGGCAAAGAACTCTTTCGATTGGGTCCGATACCGGCCTCAAAAGAAGGGACAATCTTTGCCCTTCTTGTCTTTCTCAAATCGAATCTGATTATCCTGGCCTCTCTCTGTCTCCTTTCTACTTCTTCTATTTTTAGCCTGGCCCATGCCCTACATCATCTCAAGGCACCGACAAAATTAGTCCAATTACTCTTCTTTACCTTTCGCTATCTCCACGTCATCCAATGGGAATTCCAACGTCTTTTTGAGGCTGCTTCCCTGAGGGGATTTAATCCCCGGACTAATCTCTTTACCTATCGCACTACCGCCTATCTGGTTGGGAACCTCTTGGTGAGGAGTTATGACCGCTCGCAACGGGTATATGAAGCCATGTTATGCCGAGGTTTTAGTGGCACCTTTCCGATCTATCATCATTTCTCTCTCGGGCGTGAAGACCTTTATTTTGGGCTTTTTGGTGGCATTTATCTTATTTTTATGACAATATTGGACTGTAGCATTTTATGAAGTCTCTGAACAATCATCGGGGACAGGCAAAATCTTTAATTTGTTCTTAATAAAGTGTGGCGTTTGAAGATATATCGCTACTTTCTCAGAGGTCTTTTCATAATTCTATGAAGCCTATTCTAGAGCTGCGAAATATCACTTTTGGCTATAAAAACCAGCCCCTATTTCAGGGGCTTAATCTTTCTCTACTCCCCGGTAGGCGTTTGGGCTTAATGGGGCCTAACGGGGTCGGGAAGACGACCCTTTTGCGTCTGATCGTTGGTCTAATCAAGCCTTGTGAGGGAGAGGTGGTTTATAAGGGTAAGTCTTGCCGAAGTGAGGCCGATTTTCGTCTATTACGACGTGAGGTAGGACTTGTCTTTCAAGACCCAGACGATCAGCTCTTTTGCCCCACGGTGGCTGAAGACATAGCCTTTGGCCCGCTTAATCTCGGGCTACCGCGAAAGGAAGTCAAACGCATCGTTCGACAGACCTTGGCCCTTTTAGGCCTTGAGGGTTTTGAAGACCGGGTCACTTATCGTCTATCCGGAGGGGAAAAACGCCTGGTGGCCTTGGCCACGGTCTTGTCTATGTCACCTAAGGTATTACTCCTTGATGAACCCACCGGTGATTTAGACGCCCAAAATACCGAAAAATTGCTCCACATTTTGCCTCGTCTCTCCGCTGCGCAACTGATCGTCTCTCATGATCTAGACTTTCTCCAGGCGGTGACGGATGAAATATGGTGGTTGGAGGCCGGTAGACTCAGGCCGCTTCCCTCTCGTTTTTGGAGGACAAGCCATCTAAAGATAGCCCAAGGATGATATGATCGTTTTTACCTCCTCTACCCTGAACAGGGTGCGCTCAGACGCGCCTTTTTCTTTTAAATCCTTGTGAACCCCCGGGCTTTTCGCTATAAAAGGCCAAAAAGCTCCCAGGAGGTGTGTGGTATGTCTCGATTATTCAACGTAGCGGTCGTTGGGGCGACGGGGGCTGTGGGGCGAATGATGATCCGTGTCCTGGAAGAAAGGGACTTTCCGGTAAAAAACCTGCGGCTCTTTGCCTCTGAACGTTCCCGCGGTAAAAAACTGGCCTTTAAAGGGGAAGAGATCCCGGTTGAAGTCCTTGAGGAACAAAAGTCCTTTAGCGGTATAGAAATCGCCCTCTTTTCCGCCGGGGCAGCTCGTAGCCTTGACTACGCCCCTCGTTTTGCCGCGGATGGGGCGGTGGTCGTCGATAACTCCAGTGCTTGGCGAATGGACCCAGAGGTGCCTCTGGTAGTCCCGGAGGTGAATCCCCATGCCGTGGCCGGCTATAAAAACAAAGGCATTATCGCCAACCCCAATTGTTCTACCATCCAGATGGTAGTCGCCTTAAAGCCTCTCCACGATTATAGTCGGATAAAAAGGGTGGTGGTCTCTACCTATCAGGCCGTCTCCGGGGCAGGGCAGAAGGCCATCGATGAGCTCATCGCCCAAACCAAGGCCTGGTGTCGAGAAGAGGAGATTCCAGAAGCCAAGGTTTTCCCGTATCAGATTGCCTTTAATTGTCTGCCGCATATCGATGTCTTTTTGGATAACGGGTATACCAAAGAAGAAA
>CAZKEG010000053.1:0-8249 GCA_964551715.1 uncultured Thermodesulfobacteriota bacterium | reverse complement strand
AGCCTTCCGGACTCTATGACCGGAAACATCTTGAAATAGTACTTCAAGAGATAATCATCCACGAACTGCTCTACAGAGATTGCAGGCGGGACCGTTACCGGATTAGGTTCCATGAAACTTTCTACCCGTTCCCCTTCGAGAGCCTTTCGGGTCAGTAGCCGCTTGCGGGACATTTGGGATGCGCTCCATAAGAACATACCAATCATAGACAACCATATCCCGCCGATGAAGTTCCCTCGTAGTATGTTTAAAATCCCCAGAAAGACCATGGCGATACCAAATCCCGAGCCAATTTTAGAGGCAACGCGGGTGGCCCATGGGAAATCCCCCTTCCAGCCCCACAAGACCGATCGGAGCATTCGTCCTCCGTCCAGGGGAAAGGCGGGTAGGAGATTGAAGCCTGCGAGAAGCCCGTTGATCAGGGCCAGATAGCCGATCACCCCGTTTATTGGTACAGGCCATCCCCCTCCCTTGCCCATGGTCCAAATTCCGTAAAACCCAAGACCAAGTAAAAGGCTGGAAAGGGGCCCGGCAAAGGCCATCATAAACTCAGCCTTTGGATTCGGGGGCTCCTCGGCCATCTCGGCCACTCCCCCAAAGATGAACAAAGTGATTCCCTTTATGGGCAATCCGTATCTCTTGGCCACCAGGGAATGGCAGAGCTCATGAAAAATTATCGAGATGAATAGCCCCAATGTACCAGCAAAGCCCATTCCCCAATATGTCCCTGGCGAAAGATTTCGGTAATGAAAGGGGAATAGACCTTGGGCCAGGGACCAGGTGATAAGAATAACGATTATGAACCAACTCATGTCGATCCGGATCTCAAAGCCAAGTAGCTTAAATAGGGTAATCCGTTTGCCAAACATATCATGTTTCTCCTGACTTAAATTTTTATATACTGCAGAAAAGCGCACAGGAGAATTAGAGAGGTCGTCTGCACTCAAATTTTCTATAGTTTGCTAGTATTTAATTAACTATATGTCTTGAAAAGATAAGCTTTAGTTTACTATTGGCAAATCTCTTGTGGAATTTTCCTGGGATGTCTTTTTAAATCCAGGATATCTCTCTGGGCTGGAAGAAAGGAGAGTTACTTACTCCATGATCATGCTGGAAAAATTTTTCCGGTGGACTTAGATTAGGCGTAGAAAAGTCATCTCAAGGAGGGAGAGATGGCCCACAAAAAAGATCTGGCGGAGGCGGTAGAAAACAAGGAAGAAAAAAAGCGCGAGATCCCACCTGAGATCATAGAACGGGTCAAAAAACTTAGGGAAGAGATTGAATATCACAACTACCGCTATTACGTCCTGGACTCTCCGGTCATCTCAGACGCTGAGTATGACGCCCTCTTACGAGAGCTAAAAGAATTGGAAGAAAAATATCCGGAACTCGTTACCCCTGATTCACCCACCCAAAGGGTTGGTTTCCCTCCAGCCAAGGAATTCAAGCAGGTCTCCCATGTTGAGCCCATGCTCTCTCTTGATGACGCCTTTACCGAGGAGGAAGTCCTTGAATTTGACAAACGTGTCAAACGCTTTCTCGGTTTACCCGAAAACGAAGAGATTGAATACACGGTGGAACCCAAGATGGACGGCCTGGCTGTAGAGCTTGTCTACGAAGACGGCGTCTTTACCGTAGGTTCCACCCGAGGGGATGGCTATGTAGGGGAAGACGTGACTAATAACCTAAAGACCATCAAGTCCATCCCTTTGCGTCTTCTGCGTCAGGAGGGCCTGCCTATTCCCAAACGCCTGGATGCCCGGGGCGAGGTCTTCATGGAAAAGGAAAAATTTAAGAAGCTTAACGAAGAGAGACTGGCCCGAGGGGAGACACCCTTTGCCAACCCTCGAAACGCCGCCGCCGGGTCTTTGAGACAATTAGATCCTAATGTTACCGCTAAGCGCCCTTTAGACATCTTCTTCTACGGTGTAGGTAGGGTTGAAGGCTTTGAATTTAAGACCCAATGGGAGATCCTTACCACCCTTCCCAAATGGGGGCTTAAGACCAATCCCCTCTGTCGCCTGGTCAAGGGAATCAAGGCCGCCATCGAATATCACCATGAAATAGAAAAAAAACGCGAAGAGCTCCCCTATGAGCTAGATGGCATCGTGATCAAGGTCAACGACCTCTCTTTATGGGAAAAACTGGGGACCAAGGCCCGAAGCCCCCGCTATGCCCTGGCCTATAAGTTTGAACCCACCCAGGTGACCACCCAGGTGCTAGACATCGTCCTCCAGGTGGGGCGTACCGGGGCGGTGACTCCAGTGGCGGTCCTAAAGCCGGTAAAGGTGGGTGGCGTTATCGTCTCGCGGGCCACCCTTCATAACGAAGACGAGATTCGTCGAAAAGACATCCGCATCGGAGACTGGGTCCTGGTCCAGCGGGCCGGTGACGTCATCCCGGAAGTGGTCATGGTCATCAAGGACCGACGTACCGGGCAGGAAAGGCCCTTTGAGATGCCGAAGACCTGTCCGGTCTGCGGGAGTACTTTGGTGCGCAAACCCGGGGAGGCAGTCTGGCGTTGCCCGAACAAGAATTGCTATGCCCAACTCGTTCGCCATCTGCAACACTTTGCCAGCCGCAATGCCATGGACATCGAGGGTCTGGGAGCCAAGGTGGCCAAGGCCTTGGTTGATGCCGGTCTAGTGCGAGACGTGGGGGACCTTTATTACCTAAAGGTAGAAGACCTCCTCCAGCTCCCAGGCTTTGCCCTGAAAAAGGCCCAAAATCTCTATAACGCCATTCAGAAGAGCAAAAAGACCACGCTGGCCCGTTTTCTCTACGCCCTGGGTATCAGGCACGTGGGGGAGGTAGTGGCTCAGATCCTGGCTGAGCACTTCAAGAGCCTTGATAAGTTAATGCAGGCCTCGGTAGCAGACCTTATGGCCATTCCGGGGATTGGTCCGGAAGTGGCCCAGAGCATTGTTGAATTCTTCCGTAATGAAAGGAACCGAAAGACCATAGAGAAGCTGCTCCAGGCAGGAATCGAATTCGAAGAGGTGGAGGAAGAAAAGAAGGAACAGCCACTGAAAGGGCTTACCTTTGTCTTTACCGGTGGCCTCAAGAGCATGCCTCGGGATGAGGCCAAAAAGCGGGTACAGGCCTTGGGTGGACGGGTGGCCTCGGATGTCTCCCGAAATGTGGACATCGTGGTGGTAGGTGAAAAACCCGGTTCCAAGTTCACCCGTGCCCAGAAATTAGGGCTCAAGATCATCAACGAGGAAGAATTTCTCAAATTGATCGGAGAGAAATAAGCTTACTGCTCCATGTAAAGCAGGCTAAATATTATGCGTACTTGCCTTAAGGTTAGGCCGTATGATCTAGAGTTACTTGGTGAGCGAACACGCGAAATAAAACAAGGTGAGCTGGCCCATAAGGCCCTTTATCTCCTTCCTCCCTTGCCCAAAAAGGCCAGCAAGGCCCAGGTAGCCAAGTTGGTAGAGAACGCCCTTCGCCAGGCGGTGGCCTTGGCCGATCCTCATCTTAAGGAGGATCTTTCGGCCTTGGTCCCTCAGCTGAAGGTGCTCCTTACCGAGGCCTTGTCTCTGCCTGAAGTGCGCCGGTTTTTTGAAGAAGGACTTGAGGTCTATCAAGAATTAGAAATACAAGACGAAAACGGAGAATTGCATCGTTTGGATCGTCTGATCATGACCAAAGAGGGGCCGGTCATTCTCGAATTCAAACTCGGAGGACGTCAGAAGTCTCATTTGGAACAGGTAAGACTTTACCAAAGATTGATTCAAAAAATATATAACGTTAACCCCCGTGCCTATTTGCTCTATCTCGAAGAACCGGCTTTGATCGAAGTGGGGAGGCCGATTCAATTAAGCCTCTTTTGATCGGCAACTAGAAAGGAGCCTTTGATGTTCTTTAAAAAAAAGAAAAAAGAGCAGGCCATCCTAGAGAGATTTAACCTCGCCGATCCAAAGGCCTTTTGGCAAGAAGTCTTCCAACCCCACATTGGTCTCTTTTCTGAGGAAGAAAGAGAACGTCTGGCCAAGGCCTGTGTGGCTGTACCGGGTCTTGGGGGGGCCGGAGGGACCCATCTGATTTCCATGGTGCGCTCTGGGGTGGGGAGGTTCCGTCTGGCTGACTTTGATTGCTTTGAGCCGCGAAATATTAGCCGCCAATACGGGGCCCGGATTTCTGACCTTGGACGCCCTAAGGTCGAGGTCATGGCCGAGGAGGCCTTAAATATCAACCCCCATATCCAGATCGAGACCTATCCTGAGGGAATTAATCAAGAAAACATAGACCGTTTCTTAGACGGGGTAGATATCATTTTAGACGGCATTGAGTTTTTTTCCTTTGAGGCCCGAAGGCTCCTTTATGACAAGGCCCGAGAGAAAGGGATCTGTGTGGTCGTCGCCGCTCCTCTTGGTTTCAGCGCGGCCCTACTGGTCTTTCATCCAACGAAGAGCCCTTCTTTTGAGGAATATTTTGGCATCACTCCGGAGATGCGCAAACTGGAAAAGGCCATTGCCTTTGCCTTGGGACTTGCTCCCAAACCTCTCTTTTTGAAATACATGGACTTGAATAGCCTTGATTTGAAGGCCGGGCGAGGCCCAGCTTCGGTCATCGCCTGTTATCTATGTAGTGCCCTGGTCAGTATGGAGGCCATACGCATCATCCTCGGGCGACCAGGGCTTAAACCCGTTCCCCACTATCTCCTCTTTGATCTCTATTTAAAGAGATTTCACCTGGGCTATCTCCGAGGTGGGTACAAAAATCCTTGGCAAAGGATCAAATTTCATCTTTTAAAACGTAAATTAAGAATCTAAGTTGAAGTATTGGTTTATTTTCCTACCCTCTCCTATTGAGGGATCAAAACAGGAGGATTTATGGCTCGCTGTCGAATGTGTCGGGAAAAGGCCACGGTTTTCATTCCTCATCATCGCCTACCCCTTTGCGATGAACATCTTGTCTCCTGGTTTGAACGCTATCTCCAGCGCACTATAACCAAATTCAAGATGTTTCCTCCTCAGGCTAAGATCTTGGTGGCGGTCTCAGGAGGGAAAGACAGCCTGGTCCTTTGGCAGGCCCTGGTCAATCTCGGCTATCAGGCTGACGGGGTCTTTATCGACCTAGGGATAGATGAATTCTCCCTGCTTTCCCGGCGTGTTTCTGAAAATTTTGCCGAAAATCTGGGGCGAAGGCTCCACGTTATCTCCCTGCCCAAGGAACTTGGCTTTGGTATCCCGGCCCTCAAAAAACGCACCCGCAAGTATTGTTCCCTCTGCGGGAGTATAAAGCGCTATTTTCTGAATCGCGCCACCCGGACCTTGGGCTATGATGTCCTGGTTACCGGCCATAATTTGGACGATGAGGCCTCGGCCCTTCTGGGTAATGTCATCAACTGGAGCCTTAAGTATCTGGCCCGTAAATACCCGGTGCTGCCAGAAAACAATGGCTTTGTACGCAAGGCCAAGCCCTTGTGTCGTTTCACTTCTTTTGAGATCAGAGAATACGCCAAACGCCAAAAGATCAAATACCTTACCGAACGCTGTCCCCTCTCTCCTGAGGCCACGCGCCTGATATATGCCGAGATCATGGATCGTCTGGAGGAACAGATGCCTGGGACCAAGATCCGGTTCTACATGGATTATCTACGCCAGCTCTATCCCCTGCTTCAGGAAAAGGTGGAAGATTTTCTCGATCGAGAACTGGTTCAATGTGAGGTCTGCGGCGAGCCGGCGGTCTCAAGCCCTTGCTTTGTCTGTCGCTTAAAAGAAGAATTCAAGTCCAAGGGCATATAATAGTTCTGTTGGTCTTTAGGCACCCACCAGCGGTAAATATTATAGGCAATCCCTATGGGGGCAGGTTTTATCCCGTGAAAACGTTTATGGATACAAGGAAGGGCCATAGGGACATAGAGAAAGGTATAGGGTTGATCTTCAGCGAGAATTTCCTGGAAACGAAAGTAGATCTTTTTCCGTTTTTCTCGATCAAAGGTGCGCCGGCCTTCTTCGAGCAAGCGATCCACCTCTGGATTGGCATAGCCGATGAAGTTAAGCCCCGGAGGCTTTATCTTGCTTGAGTGCCAAATATCATAAAGATCCGGCTCGGTGGAGGTGGTCCAGCCGAGGATGACGGCCTCAAAACGCCGTTTATCGATGAATTCTTTAATAAAGGCCGTCCACTCGATGGTCCGGATGTGCATCTTGATCCCGATCTGGGCCAGGCGATACTGGATCACCTGGGCAGTCAAAAGACGGGAGATATTGCCCTGATTGGTAAGGACCGTGAATTCAAAAGGCCGCCCATCTTTATCAAGGAGACCGTCACCATCGGTATCCCGCCAGCCGGCCTCAGCCAGGAGTTCTAAGGCCTTTTTCGGGTTATAGGGGTAGCGTTTGACGTTGGGATTATAGAACCAGGTATCCGGCTTATACGGCCCGGTGGCTACCACCCCTAACCCGTAAAGGACCCCTTGGACGATCTCTTTCTTGTCTATGGCGTAGGAAAGGGCCTGCCTTACCCGACGGTCCCGAAAGAGCGGATGGCGCAAATTGTACCCCAGATAGGTATAGGAAAAGGAAAGATATTTGTATTTTTTGAATTTTTTAAGAAAAGCCGGATCGTTAGTCTCCCGGGCGTATTGTAAGGGAGTAAGCCCCATCCAATCTATCCCTTCGGCCTTAAGCTCCATGAACATGGTTGCCGGATCAGGGATGACCCGGGTGATAATGTAATTGAGATAAGGCCTTCCCTCGAAATAGTCCGGGTTGGCCTCAAGGACGATCTTTTCCTGCGGGCGCCATTCTTTGAATTTAAAAGGCCCGGTCCCGATGGGGTGGCGACCAAAATCGGTCTTAGTGATGTCTTTGCCTTCAAGCAGGTGTTTGGGCAAGACCACCAGGTTCCCCCAGGAACCAAGCGCCGGGGCAAAGGGTTCTTTATAATGGACGCGAAAGGTATAGCGGTCTACCACCTCGGCCTTTTCTACTTCCAGGAA
The DNA here is from genome assembly GCA_964551715.1 of uncultured Thermodesulfobacteriota bacterium. Taxonomy (GTDB): domain Bacteria; phylum Desulfobacterota; class Thermodesulfobacteria; order Thermodesulfobacteriales; family Thermodesulfatatoraceae; genus CAZKEG01. Next base: position 1,294 of record CAZKEG010000053.1, on the reverse strand, counting down.
ATCTCCGGCATAGGCCGTCGGCGTCTTGGGGTTGGTAATGAGTTTGAATCCGAACATGACATCGTCTGCGGTGAACTCGACACCGTCATGCCACTTTACCCCGTGACGTAAATGAAAAGTGATGGTCTTACCGCCGTCAGTCACCTCAAAGCTTTCGGCCAGATCACCGACCAGATTCAGATCCTTGTCGTATTTGACCAGACCGTTGAAGATCAGCCCGGCCACCTCGTGGCTGGCAGCATCGGTGGCCAACATGGGGATAAGGATGCTGGCATCTCCGATGGAGCCGATGACCAAGGCCCCGCCATAATCCTGGGCCTTGGAATACCCTCCAAGCAGAAAAAACCCCAACAGAAGAATAAAGATTTTTGAGGTGCGCATCTTCATCTTTTGGGCAATCTAGGTCGTCTTATGGGCTAAGAATATCGTGCTGATACAGGTGATCAAAGGTAATCCCTCGGATAAGGCCTCAAGCAGGAGTCCCTGCCCTAACAGACGCCTCTCATAGAGATGCAAGGTATAAAAGGCATAGACCGGGACGATCAAAAGACTTACCGTAGCCGGGATCGGAAGGGGGCCCATGATCCCAAGGGCCAATATTTCCAAGGCCAACAGACCAATGGCTATCTTTAAGACCAAAAAAGTCTTTTCCACCCCGATGAAGACCGGCAGGGTCTCTTTGCCGACAAAACCATCCCCCTGGACCTCAAGTATTTCCAAAAATACAGCACGGATAAAGGCCACCAGAAAGACAAACCCCATGACCAAATAAGGAGCCCCTGGTGCCCCTTCCGCCAGCCAGGGAACCAAGGTGGTGACGGCCATCCAGGCCAGGGCAATTAATCCGCTCCTTGCCCCGGGTAGCCAGCGGACCTTAAATCCCCTACCCCGCCACAGGAAGGGGAGGCTGTAGAGCACGGTGATGACCACCAAAAAGGCCGTGAAGTAAAAGGCCTCTCTCGAGAGCCGAAAGGCCAGATAAAGGGAGAGGAGATAACCAAGCCCACACAAGAAGAGGAGAACTCTTCGGTGTTTTTCCAAGAATCGGGCCCGAAAGGGATCGTTTAGCCGCAGGGCCTTGATATCCGTGATCCGGTTTAAGGTGTGGGCACTAAAGGTAAAGGCACCAGCCAAGAGCAGATAGAGCCAAGAAAAGGTCAGATGTAATAAGAAAATGGCGGTTAGAGTGAGGGCCGCGGTGCCTAAGGCCAGGGCCAGGTTGCTCTCAAAGGAAAAGCGCAAGGCCTTTCTTATCCAGCGCTTCAGCGAAGATTCATAAGGCGAAGGCCAATCT